>CAYTLX010000128.1:0-6369 GCA_964438645.1 uncultured Saprospiraceae bacterium
AGACCCACAGAGTTGCTATTAACAGACGTTTCTACCATGGCTAAATATTCTTGATTAGGCTCTAGGATAATATCCACATCATCACCAAGCAAATTAGTAAATTGTGTGATCCAAACCATTGAGTCTTCTAGTTCTTCAGTAGTGTAGGTATAATCAGCATATCCTTCTTGCTCCCAACCTATATCATCGTTTTCTACCATCGAAACAGTCATTGTTGCGTCTGGATACTTTTGGTTAGGATCGATAACTTTCTTAATCCAAGCTTCAACTTTTGCATCAGCCATCACAGCCAAATCACTTTTATGGCAAGCAAACCCAAAAGAATCTACTGCCACTTCTAATTGATCCATCGAATAATCAAAATCACACGTACGGTAGAATGATCCTTCAGCAAAGAAACTAGTAATATTCGCCGCAGGGAATGGATAGCTTCCTACTCCAGGGCCCTTAGCAAAGACATTATTAGATATTGTGTATGCTCGTCCATTAGCATTGTCTCCAGGGTTAAAGTCCTGTGCGTTGTCAGTTATAGAATACTCAATCGCATAGTCGCCTTCTGTATTACCTGGGCTCCATAGATTAGCAAAAATAACAGTATCTTCAGCGTTAGACCCATCGGCAGTAGCCAATACATTGGCAAGTAAAACTGAATCACTATAAATAATGCCGTTATCGTCACTTACTTTAACATAAACGCGTACATTTGCTCTTTCTACACCGGCAACGTTACGAATAACACAGTTAAAGCCCATTGAATCACAGGTAACATCTGTCATTGAAGGTTGTGAATAGCTACCCGCTGGATAAAAGTAATCCACGATAGCCAAATCATTTTGCGGAGACTTAATCAAAGCAATATCATCCAATAGCCAGTAATAATAGCCACCTGACCATACAAAACGTATCCGAACATCTGCTTGATTAGCAGCAGTCGCTGTGATATTAACATATGTCCAAGCATCTCCACCAGTAGAACTATTACTTGAAACATCATCATTAAAAGGGATGGAATATGGAACCCATGTGTTACCTCCATCATTACTTACTTCTAGTTTCGTCGAAGCATTCCACTGTCTGTAACTTTCGTAAAACATAACAGACACCTTAGCTTCTCCTGTACAGTCCATAGTAGGAGAAGTTAAAGTACGTTTTTGTGGCCATGGAGCAAGACCTGAATTATCATAGTAATCAGAATCAAATCCTACAGCTCCATTTGCTACTGATGGAGACTGAATAGTCCCAGCATCACCCCAATAAGTACCATTGGCCATTTTTCCATTTTCGTCCCAACGAAAAATAGCGTTATGCGCACTGTCTTGAGTTGCACTTTCAAGACCTTCGGTTGTCCAGTCATTTAGCCCACCATTAAAAGTAGAATTGTTGTACTCGGTGCCAGTCGAATTGGGTCCCCCCCAAATGTACTCAACACCAACTTGTGCAGACAAGCCAAATGCTATGGCTACTGCAAATAAAGTCAAAAGACCCTTAGTAAAGTTAATTTTCATCGTGAAATTAGATTTTTGTGAACAATATTGTTTAATCTTTCAATCCCAAAGATATATCTTTGAAATTAAATAGATAAAGAAAACATTAATTATTTTTGTCAAATAAGCATTTTAAGAGATTTTCATCCCTATTTCTCCAATTCTTCCTTCAATATCGGCACTACGCCAAGTTTTGAACACACAATCCCCGCTGCTTTATTTGACAATTTGGCGATTTTATACATTTCTGCTCCACAAGCCATCCCCAATGCGATAACGCTTATCACCGTATCCCCTGCGCCACTCACATCGGCTACGGATTGGGTCGTTGTAGGCATCAAAAAACTACCAGATTCATTTTGCACATATAGCCCTTTTTCCGAAAGGGTCACAAAAATATGTGCACAGGACATCCTTTCTTTCAATTCCTTGGTGGCTAAATCTAAATGCTTTTTATCAGGCGGTATTTCGCGACCCATCGCTTCACTAATTTCTTTCAGATTGGGCTTAAATAGCGTAACCCCTTTATACGAGAAAAAATTAGTCCACTTAGGATCTACCACTGTCTGTATATCATTTGTCCGAGCATATTCTATCAACTTTTTGATGACATACTCCGTCAATACGCCTTTATTATAATCCTGAAATAGAATAACATCTACTTCAGTACGCTTCAGCACAGCAAAAATTTGCTGCAAAAATGCCTGTTCTTCGTCTTGCGACAAAAAATGACTATCTTCATCATCTATACGCAACAATTGTTGCCCAGATGCAAAAATCCGAGATTTAATGGTTGTTTTTCGTTCGTTCGATGAGACTATTCCTGAAAGACTCAGATTTTGTTGGGTCATGACATTTTTCAACAATTCCCCATTGTCGTCATCACCTATTACTGAGCAAAGAATAGCTTCTCCCCCTAATGCAGTTACATTTAATGCAACATTCGCTGCTCCGCCTAGTCTATTTTCTATTTTATCCAATAGCACAATAGGCACTGGAGCTTCTGGAGATATTCGGTCAACTCGCCCTATTTGGTACGAATCGACCATCACATCCCCCACCACTAATATCGTTTTGTACTCAAATTGAGCAATCAAATCCTTTTTGTCATTCATTAATGGCAAATATAGCAAGGATTTTCAATTTCAAACTAGATATTCGGTTAGATATTTATATTACAAGGGTTGCCTTATTAGAGAGAGTGTCTTGCCTTGTGCTTACAAAGATAACACAAATTAGGTTGAATTACAAGTGTAAGTAAAGTGTTTTTAGTATTTCTGTGGTTGCTCCTACTTGATTGTTGATGTATTCTTTGGTGATTTTCCCTGCTTTTTTTATTATTTTTTCGTCCTGAAATGCTTCCATGACTTCATCAAATTGCTTTTGACAGTCTTCCGAAGGAAGCATTGATTTCTTCCCTTTCCATTTTCCTATAGAGAAGGCACCTTCCTTTTTTATAAAAGTTTTTGCTTCCGCAAATTTCATATAATTGGGTCCAAATACTAAGGGCAAGCCAAAGGTCGCAGGCTCTAGCGTATTGTGAATACCCGATTTATTAAAACCACCGCCGATATAGCAAACTGTCCCAAATTGATACAAACTATTCAAATGCCCAATCGTATCTACCAAAATAATATCCTTATTTATATATTGTATAACTTGCTGATTATCAGTTAATATCTTTGTCATTTCAAGGAATGAATTAGGTAGATTTTTGCGCAAGCGAGCTACATTTTTACGACTCACATCATGTGGTGCAATAATTATCCGCCAGCCTTTCTGCATCCATTTTTCAAAAGAAGGGACGATTATTGCTTCATCATTTTCCCAAGTGCTTCCGCAAATAAGCACTCGATGACCTTTCGCCCATTTTTCAATTTGGGGATAGACACGTACATTTTGCGCAAGCTTCGCTACCCTATCCACCCGTGTATCTCCAGCGACTGATACTTGCATGACACCCATTTGCTCCAACTGCTTACGCGAAAATTCATCCTGCACAAAAAAGTGATTCACCTGTCGCAATATTTTCCGAAAGGGAGCAGCATACCACTTGGTCAAAAAATGCCCGTTTTTGACAACAGCCGACACAAAATAGATAGGAATTTTTTCTTTTATGAGTGCTTGTAGCAACAAAAACCAATAATCATATTTCACAAATACAACCATCTTGGGATGGACTTGCGTCAAAAATTCACGGATGGCTTTGGGTTTATCTTCTGGCAAGTAGCATACATAGTCCGCCACTTCATAATCTTTACGAATTTCGTAGCCCGAAGGCGAAAAAAACGTCAACAGCAATTTTATTTCTGGAAAATCTTCTTTCATTTTTTCCATCAACGGACGCCCCTGCTCAAACTCCCCCAATGAAGCACAATGAAACCAAATAACGGCATCATCCCCCATATTTTGTTGAAGATATGGCTGAATATCCTTGCGCCCTTGCACCCACAATCGTGCTTTGGGTGAGAAAAAAGCAGCCATTCTCAGCATGAAAAAATACCCCGAAATAATAATTCGATACAGAAGCATGCCGCAAAAGTAGATTATTTTTGGCGGAAGTCGTACTTTTGCGCTTCAATTTGACTAAACCTAATATATAATGGCACTACAATGCGGTATCGTTGGACTTCCTAATGTCGGAAAATCAACTCTTTTTAATGCGCTTACTTCAGCTAAAGCTTTGGCGGCGAACTATCCTTTTGCGACCAAAGAGCCTAATTTGGGCGTCATCACGGTTCCAGATGAACGATTGGAAAAACTAGCTGATTTGGTCAATCCACAGCGCATACTGCCAACAACCAACGAAATTTTAGATATCGCAGGGCTTATCAAAGGGGCTTCCAAAGGCGAAGGGCTTGGCAATCAATTTTTGGGTAATATCCGAAGCGTAGATGCCATCATTCATGTGATTCGATGCTTTGTCGATGACAATGTGATTCACGTGGACGGCAATGTTGATCCCGTCCGAGATAAAGAAATCATCGACTATGAGCTACTTCTCAAAGATTTGGAGACCGTAGAAAAAAGATTACAAAAGGCTCGAAAAGAGGCTAAAGGTGGAGACAAAGTCGCCGTCAAAATGGTTGAAACAGTCGAATCGCTCGTAAAACATCTCGAAGCAGGTAAGCCCGCTAGAGCGTACGACACGGAAGAGAAGGAAGATAAAATCCAATTAATCAAGGAGTTAAGCCTCCTGACGGCAAAGCCCATTCTTTATGTCTGCAATGTTGATGAAGCTTCCGTACAAGTGGGGAATGACATGGTCAAAGCCATCGAAAAAGCCATCGAAGGCGAAAATGCCGAGCTCATTGTGGTCTCTGCAGCCATCGAAGCCGATATAGCCCAAATGGAGACCATCGAAGAGCGCCTTGAATTCCTTGAAATGATGGATCTGAAAGAGCCAGGGGTCAATAAATTGATTCAGGCCAGCTACAAACTACTGAATTTAATCACTTACTTTACGGTAGGGGTCAAAGAAGTACGTGCTTGGACGGTGTGGAAAGATGCGCCTGCACCCAAAGCAGCGGCGGTGATTCATACGGACTTTGAAAAAGGATTTATTCGGGCAGAAGTCATGAAATATGCTGATTTTATAGAACTAGGCTCCGAAGCCAAATGTAGAGACGCCGGAAAATTAAGTATCGAAGGAAAAGAGTATAAAGTCCAAGATGGCGATATCATGCACTTTTTGTTCAATGTCTAATGGACTGGTTGCTGGCACCCCGAATCTTTCCATCTATTTTATTTTTAGCCTTTGCTGCACAAGGGGTAACGCAGGACACCATATCTAGTATCAAAATTGATTCAGTGGTGGTTGCCGCCACTCGGCTTGATTTTGAAGCTTCAGGCACCCATTTATACCAAAATATACCCAAAATCAACACCGTCAACCAATCAGTTGGCGATGCCCTTACCTATTCTACCCCCATCTATTTTAAGCAATACGGCCCAGGCATGCTACAATCCGCTTCGGCTCGGGGCACAGGGGCTGGCCATCTTGGCGTCGCTTGGAATGGCATCAATATCCAAAGCATGACCCACGGCCAAGTGGATTTTGGACTCATCGGACAAAGCGAAGACATCAGCTATGTCCCTGGCGGAAATAGTACAATGGATGGCTCTGGGAGCTTGGGCGGACTCGTCCGATTAGATACGAAATTACGACAAAAAACAGGCTGGCATGGTTATATGAACGGTGCTTGGGCAAGTTTTCATAACTCGGAGCAAAGTGGGCAAATTAGATTTACCACCAAAAAATGGGCGAACCTTTCGGAAATCAATCACAAAAAAGGCAAAAATGATTTTCCATTCATCAATACGGCTTCCGTCGGAAAACCCAAGGTTACTCAAATAAATAATGCCTTTCAAGCCATCAATTTTCGGCAGAGCAATCAATGGGTTGTCAACAAAAACAATGTGCTTAACATCCATTATTGGTTAACACTATCAGACCGACAAATCCCCCCGTCTATGACTAGCGGTAATGATTTAGCTAGACAAGCGGACCAAAGCCATCGTTTTTTGGCAGATTGGTTGTTGCAGCTGAATCCACGACTAAGCTTGCGGACTAAGCTTGCGCAAATTGCCGAACAGCTTACTTTTCAGAACCAAGCTCTCTATTCCTTCACAGCCACCAGCAAACAGGTACTGGACAGCAGAATAAACTACCACAAAAATCAACATCATATTCAGCTAGGTATTTTTCAAAGCATAGAGAAGGCTACTTCCGATGGTTATGATGGTCTTCATCAGCGGCTAACGACAGCGCTTGCCCTTTCGGAAAAATACCGCTTTGGCGACCATCTAAATGTTGCAGCCCAAAGTAGATTGGAAGCCAAAGACTTGAAAAGGGTTATCCCCATTTATAGTATTTCGGGCAATT
>CAYTLX010000129.1:0-3613 GCA_964438645.1 uncultured Saprospiraceae bacterium
TTGGTGACTCAAGTCAAGAATCAAATATGAAAAACCATACCAAGCTAACCTTAGAGAATTTAAGACCCAAAGAAGCTCACCAATTGCTTGTTGAAGGCAATCAGCGCTTTGTTAATGATCTAAAAGCTAAAAGAAATCATCAAGAAAGAGTGCTTTCTACTAGCCATGGCCAATTCCCTTTTGCCATTATTCTTAGTTGTATCGACTCCAGAGTTCCTGTAGAGCTCGTCTTTGACCAAGGAATTGGCGATGTGTTTAGTGTTCGAGTGGCTGGCAACGTAATCAATAAGGACATACTCGCATCCATGGAATACGCCTGTAAAGTAACAGGGTCAAAAATAGTCGTCGTTCTAGGTCATACACACTGCGGGGCTGTCACGGCTGCATGTAAGGATGTAAAAATGGGACATATAACGGGGCTCCTTCAAAAAATAAAACCCGCCATAGCGATTAGTAAAAAAGAAGACCCCAACTTTACCTGTGACTATAAAAACCCCATAGATGTCGATCATGTTGCTATCGAAAATATACATATCGCCATCGACCGAATCCGAAAAGAAAGCACCATCCTAGCCGAAATGGAAGAAAAAGGCGAAATAGAAATCGTTGGTGCCATATATAGTGTCCAGACAGGCGAAGTAGAGTTTTTTCCTTGGTAATAATCACCCTCCAGTACTCCCAAAGCCACCTACGCCGCGCTCCGATTCCGAAAGGCTATCTACCGACTCCCAAGCTATTTGAGTGTATTGAGCGATGACCATTTGGGCAACCCTTTCGCCAGGCTCAATCGTTTGTGGCTCCTTAGAAAGGTTGGCTAATATCACCTTAATTTCTCCACGATAATCACTATCAATGGTGCCAGGTGAATTAAGACACGTCAAACCTTTTTTGATAGCGAGACCACTGCGGGGTCTAATTTGAGCTTCAGTTCCTTGCGGCAATTCTATGTAAAGGCCCGTTGGAATCAAAGTGCGCTCCATAGAAGCCAAAGTAACTGACTCGGTTATATTGGCCCGAAGATCCATGCCTGCGCTACCTATCGTCTCGTATTGCGGAAGCGGGTGGATGGATTTATTGATTACTTTTACGTTCATTTTTGTAGGGTATTATGGCTTTTGGACAACTAACTAAATTGTTGCGCCAAATCTTCCAATTTCAGTTTTATAAAAATCTTTTTGCCTGTCGGACTAGCATGGGGCATCTGACAAGCAAACAACAAATTGATTAATTCAGACATCTCTTTTTCCGTAAGGGAATCCCCTACTCTAACCGCTGCACTCGATGCCATAGAGCGAGCAATATTCTCTCGATGATCTAATTCTAAATCCAAATTATCTTTATATTGATTCAATAAAGTCTCTATCGCCAAAGTCGGATTACTATCCATATCGGCAGGAATCCCATGTACGATAAAAGCATTATTACCAAAGTCTTCAATCTGAAAACCAAGGAGTTGTAACTCAGGAATCATCGCCTTCATCAAAATAGCATCGTCCGTCGGCAAGGTAACAGTATCAGGAAAAAGCTCTTTTTGCGTAAGCATCTCTCCTCCTTGAAAAGCTTGATAATACTTCTCAAACAAAATTCGTTCATGCGCTCTGCGTTGATGAATCAACACCAAGCCTGATTTTATCTGATTAGCAATATAAGTATTATGTATCTGAAAAGGACCACGGTGCTCTGACTGCCCTTCATCCAAATTTGACTGCTCTGTAAAAGACAATTGGCGGCTTTGCGGTGTATTTTGGGTTGTATTTTCCATGGCGTCATCCTCTCGCTCAATGTGAATGGATGTACCTTCTGGATCAAGAATAGGCAATATCTTCTCCAAACCTGAATAAAGCTTTTCCCAGTTTTTGGTATTTCCTGATGATGACTGCGGAAAACTGGGTGATTTATAAGTCTTTTCGGAAGAAAACCCATCATTGGTTTGTGGCCGATTTTGGCTAAAATTCAGTCCTTGCTCCGTTTCAAAGTCCAAAGTCGGCGTAATATGATGCTTCCCCAAAGCATGACGCGTCGCCACTTTTAGGTAATTATAGACAATGCGTTCGTCTTCAAATTTTATTTCTTGCTTAGTCGGATGCACATTAATATCTATCTGCTTTGGGTCAATATCAATAAACAAAATGTAAAAAGGATGTACATCATTGCCAATTAACTCATCATACGCACCACGTAGTGCATGATTGAGATAAGGGCTTTTGATGAATCGGTTATTAACAAAAAAGTACTGATAACTCCGTTTTTTCTTAGCAAATTCAGGCTTTCCTACAAAACCATGAATCCCTATAGTGTCCGTCAATTCTTCAACAGGCACTAGGCGTTCATTATACTTTTTACCTAAAATCCCGATGATTCTTTGACGTAGATTACCTTTCGGCAAATGATAAATTTCCTTATCGTTATGATGTAGTGAAAAGTGGATTTGTGGATGCGCTAATACAATGTGAATAAACTCAGACGTAATATGCCGAAATTCAACCGTATCTGATTTTAGAAAATTACGTCGTGCAGGCACATTATAAAACAAATTCTTTACCGAAAATGAAGTCCCTTGTGGTGCCTGACAAAGCTCCTGCGATGTGATTTTAGAATCCTTAATTTGGATACAAACGGCAATATCATCTTCTTTTCGCCTAGTTTTCATCGTCACCTGAGCCACCGCCGCAATGGATGCCAAGGCTTCGCCCCGAAAGCCCATCGTATTAATGGCAAATAAATCTTCCGCTTTGCGTATCTTAGAAGTAGCATGTCGCTCAAAACTCAGCCTGGCGTCTGTCTCAGACATCCCCTTCCCATTATCAATCACTTGGATTAATGTTTTTCCAGCATCCTTGACAATGACTTTCACTTCTGTGGCATTGGCATCTATGGCATTCTCCACCAGTTCTTTAATGGCAGAAGCTGGTCGCTGAATCACTTCGCCTGCGGCAATTTGATTCGCTACGGGATCAGGTAGCAACTGAATAATATCTGGCATAGTATTGTTTTGTTGATCTTAGGGCATTCGCCACAAGATTATTCTAAGTAAGCAGCGATGCTAGGCAGATAAATACCCACCAAATAATAGGCAATCGTTATTAGCGCCAGCAAAATTAATAAAACTCTGACAAACATGGCCTTTGATTGCTCTCGATAAGTCGTTCCGCCCCGATTCGCTTTCATTCTCTTATTACCTTCGGAGATTCTCGCCTTCATTCTATCGGCATCCGTTCTATCAGCGTGTTTATCCAAGATGGCATCTAGCCGTTCTTTTCGTTCATCGTAGTAGCGTGGGATGTAGTTAAAGCTTCGATTTCTAGTGGTTCGTCCTATTTTCAAGAATTTAAACATGATGCTTTATTTTTTAGTAATCGGCAATATCGCTACTTCATAGATGACAAAATAACCCAATTTTGGTTGCCCCTTGCGGGAAATAGCTGCTTTTTCGTAAAAATACGTGTTTTTGCGGATTTTAGCAGCAAAATAATAGAAAAAATGTCGCAGGAAATAGCGCAGCGGTGTTGCATGCCACCCAAGTCACAGGCAGCAGCACTTGGCGGCGTGCACTTTGCTTTTCGACGGGCTAAAGGCCTTCTTGCTTGGCGGAAGCACCTTGCTTTTCGACGGG
>CAYTLX010000129.1:3713-6363 GCA_964438645.1 uncultured Saprospiraceae bacterium
AGCACCTTGCTTTTCGACGGGCTAAAGCCCATCGTACTTGGCGACAGCACTAGACCCCCTTACTCTGTCGGCTCTGATCCAACTTAATCATCACACTAATCATCAATGTAAACATCATCAAAGACGTACCACCATAGCTGACCATCGGCAAAGGAATACCGATAATAGGGAATAATCCCATGGTCATTCCGATATTAATCATGAAGTGAAAAAATAGTATTCCCGCAAGGGCGTAGCCATAATTACGGGCAAAAGAGAGTCGCTGCCTTTCGGCCAAAAAAGTAAGCCGTAGCACCAATGCAAGAAAGATTATAATGGTTAAGGCAACGCCTATAAACCCGTGTTCTTCACCAATCGTACAAAAGATAAAATCGGTACTTTGTTCGGGGACATAATTAAGCTGCGTCAACTCACCCTTTAAAAAACCACGCCCCGTCAAACCACCAGAGCCTATAGCCATTTTGGATTGTAAGACATTATACAAAGAGCCCCTAGGGTCACACTTAGAAGGATTCAGCCATACATTAATTCTTTCTTGTTGATGCGGCTCTAACACATCATCATAAAAATATCTCGCTCCATAGACGATACCCACCGCAATCAGCAAAGTAGCAAAATGAAATACCAGTTTTTTCAAATCACCATTGGTAAAATACAAGACGACTCGACGAATCATCATCAATGCCAATGGTACAATTGACCAAGCCTTATCCATAAAATAAAACCCAAAAATTAAAGCCCCAGCTATCAGGGCATATTCCTGAATCTTTTTGTCCCTTTTGTTGACCGCAAATGCCAGTCCAGCCGCCAACAGCACCATCAAAATCCCATAACTTGGATAAATCAGACTCAAAATAAACAACGCCACCAAAATAAATCCAATGACATAGATATTACCATTCAGTCCCTTGCGGTAAAAAAGAATAAAAAATGACGTAAAAACCAACGCAGAACCAGCGTCAGGCTGCAACATGATCAAAAATACAGGCAAGGCCAATAACCCAAAAGCAATCCATCTTGTCTTAGGGTTAGCCATATCATCTGAAGGTCCACTCAATACCGACGAGACAGCTAAAGCGGTCCCAAACTTAGCAAATTCAGATGGTTGAAAGGAAAATCCCCCAAAAGTGTACCAAGACGTAGCCCCCTTAATGCTAGACCCAAAGAATATTACCCCTATAAGTAATAGGATACCAATGGCATAAAAAACTAAGGCAAATCCACTCCACACTCGAGAATCCAACACTTGTACAAGAAAAAATAAGATAATCGAACTACCCACCCATAAAGTCTCCTTACCTAATCCCTTTGTTAGATCAAAGGCAGAAACTGTACTATTCGGATCATATGTCACCGCATAATACATAAGCCACCCCAATATAACCAATGAGATAAACAACGAAGTTGTAACGATGTCAAGCTTTCCTACTCTTGGATTAGCCATCCTAGGGGGTGGTTATTTAGTGAGATAAAATTTCTTGAATGGAGATATTGCCATCATAAGTCGGAAGTGCCGTTCGATAATATCTTTTAATTTTTTTGACCGCCGCAATGGCTTCTAATCGAGTCAAAAAGGCACCTGCTTTCAACTTATAATAAGGCTTTGCATGACCCCATTCGCAAGGATACTCCGGAAACCGACCGCTAAAGCTAGCGTAGGCCGATTCCACCTTCCGTCTATCCGTAGATGCCAAGACTTGGATTCTCCAACCAGCTACGGTAGGATTTGCCTGATTAATCTCTACATACCGACTCATCATCCGCTCAACCATAAAATCTTCTGAAAAGTTGATTTGAGCCTGCCCCAATAGGGCAAAAAAGCCAAATAGTAGCACAAAAAATATTTTTTTTATCACACTTTTTCTTTTGCGTCTTCGACGATTTTTACACAAGAAGAGCTACCAATTCGAGTAGCGCCAGCTTCTATAACGGCTTTGGCCGTCTCTAAGTTACGGATGCCGCCAGATGCTTTAATCAATATATCTGAAGGCAACATCTTACGAATTTTCGCAATCATCTCTGGAGTTGTATCTACCCCTGTGTACCCAGAAGATGTCTTGAAGTAATTAACTGAATATTTCGTGACGATATTGCATACTTTTTTTAGCTCTTCATCCGTCAAAAAGCCCACTTCCGTAATTAGTTTGATGACTTTTCCTTTCAAATGAGTAATCATGGTGACACTTTCTACATCACTTTCCACCAAGCTCCAATTACCTGCCTTGATGGCAGCCACATTAATCACCACGTCCAATTCGTCCGCCCCATCATTAATCGCCCGCTTGATTTCTTCTACTTTGGCCGCCGTAGCCGAATAGCCCATCGGAAAGCCAATAACGGTAACTAGCTTAATATCTGGCCTTGCAGAAAGATGATTTTTTGCTTCCTTGACATAATAAGGCGGAATACAAATCCCCTTAAAATCATTTGCAATCGCTTCATCACAAATTTCTTTAATTTTCTCAGGTGTCGTATCTGCTTTTAGCACGGTGTGCTCTAGATATTCGTTAATTTTCATTCGTTTTCGTATTGGAGTGAACGTTTTGATAGTGTGTAGCTCCCAAAACATCCATTTTAGGCGCTAGTCACAAAGTTAAGGCTTTTTGGCTTTATTGTTGGTTTTTTTTTGGGTCTTTGGTCTTTGGTGGCT
>CAYTLX010000130.1:0-6345 GCA_964438645.1 uncultured Saprospiraceae bacterium
CGTAGCGCACTAATACTCCAAAATAAACAGTAAATTTTGCTCGCTTCCTTTCTCTATTTAGCCTTCATTAAAAAAGCATCAGAGCCGTACTCACGTCTAATTTTTTCTAAAAGGGATGTGCTATATGCGCAATCAATATAAGCCCCTACTCTAGTGAGCCCCCCAAAAGGTACTTTAAATACGGGATAACCTTCTTGATCCAGACGTCCGATTAGCTTACGGACATTAGTTTGGTTGCTATAAGCACCAATCACAACGATACATTTACGTTTAGGCGATGGATTACGGGTAGTAATTTCATTTTTTTCAATGGGCTCTGCCACAATTGCGGGCTCCGCTATAGGTGGTGTATCATCAATAATCTCTGTTTGGGTATCAACTTCATCTACGATAATGGGCTCATCATCGTTTAACGATTCATTTTCTTCACTAATTACGGAGTCCAACAAATCCTTTGTAGATTCAGTAAATCCTAAATCATCAGAATCCGTGACATTGCTATTTTCATCCCTAAGATCTTCATTTATGGTTTCGTCGATATCTTCATTTTTTCCCGTAAGGGTATCAGCGGCTAGTTTAGTCTTAATCGGAGCTATAGGGATAATTTTAGACTTTGTTGGGCTAACATCTGTTACTTCTGCTACGGGCTCAGCGGCTACGTAGGTCATACCTTCAACCTGTAGGGTATCAATCTTGGTATTTTGAGTAACTAGGGTGCTCATTTGATCAAAACCACTTTGACCTTGGTAGAATGTAAAATACCCGATGAGTATTCCCGCAAGGGCAATGACCACTAAAGCGATGGCAAAATCTTCTCTGTCTTTTGGATTGGTAAAAAATTTGGACAACATAAGTCAATTTTTTAAATTGTAGCATTCGGTACTGCAATGGGTAGAAACTGAATGGTCAAACCAAAAGATTTGACCATTCAATTAGTACCAATTAAACTCAAAATCACTTCTTATTGCGAAGATTTTGGAAAAAAGACTCCATTTGCTTTCCAGCGGCTTCACGTCCACCCAGTCCAAAGGAAAGGGCAAAAGCAACAGCAATAGCCCCCAATGTAAGCCCAAAAGCAAGATTAACGATGCTTTCGGCGATACCCATGGTGTGCAAAGCAAAAGCCAAGAAAATACCCATAATCGCAAATCTAACAATCGGCACAAAAATACCGCTATTATTTGATTGCTCGACCATTCGTGTAGCAATCCGCGAAATAGCCAATCCACCAATCAAAATAATCAAGCCAAAGAAGATACGTCCAGAAATATGGAAAATATCGTTCAAAATACCTTCGACCTGACCCAATTCTAGTTTTTCAACAGCTGCAATAATTCCTGTAAACATGATAAAGAACATCGCTAACTTACCGATGATGCCAGAAAGTGAGTTGTTGCCTAGCATGCTTTGAAGCCCCATGGTCTCTGCATAGTTATCTACGCCCAAATTATGTAACAAGTCTTTCAAAAAAGCAACGATGTACTTTCCAACGATGTAAAACACACCTAATAAAACGGCGGCAGCAATAATCTTAGGAATCGCTCCTAATAAGGTACTCAACATTTCTGTAGCAGGCTTAGAAATTGCGTCCATTTTTAAGGTATCTAATGCCAAAATCAAAATGGGCACAAACACCACCACAAACACTACTTGTTTTACTAGGCGTGTCAAGCTCATAGAGCCTGTAGTCATCCCCATTTTTGTGCTCCAAACTTCTAACCGCTCAGAAATAAATCCAGTCATTTCGGAAACAATCGAAGCAATCATATAGCCTGCAAAGCCGATGATACCCGCTCCCAAAATATTCGGGATGTAGTTGGTAAATTTGTTCAGCATGTTTTGTAGTGGCTGAAGGACACTATCGGCGCCCATCATATTCAATACGACCAAGAGCGTAAAAAGAATCACCAAATAATAAACAAGCTTAGCGACAAACTTATCAATTCTGAAGCTAGTGTGCAGTTTTGCGCCTAGTCTTTCATCAATAGTTGTCTTAGCCATTAGCTTCCCCACAATGCTCTTTATGATCTTTGCGAGAATAAAGCCCAAAATCAATACAACAAAAGCCCCAAATACAGATGGCAAGGAATTGCCAAATTTTGTGCTTAATGCTTCCGTTAGTCCAGTAAATTTGTCCATTTTTAATAGTTTTGTTTAAATAATCACGCAATCCTAGACCAAAAACAATAGATAATCCGAATCAAACTGTCTATTGTCTCAGGTATTGCTTACGTTTTCTCAAGAATTGGCACAAATCTAAGAAAATGTCACAACTTATAAAAGATATTTGCCCTAAAATTAATATTTACTTTTCTAGTTTCTTATTTTGGCTTTATTTCAAGGGTTTTGCTTTATATCTTCTATTAAACTCCTTTTACCCTTCAAAAATGCTCTGTCACAAACCAAAATTGAATAATACCACATTGCCTGCGTTGATACCGTTCTTACCTTTACACCCTATTACACCCTTTACACCGTTTACACCGTTTTATACCGTTTTATACCCTTTATACCGTTTTATACCGTCCGTTTTCCCTTTGGGTAATCTTGCGCTGTATGACTCACGACCGTTCGTCTCTACTTGTATATTTTTTGGCACAGTTTTTTCAATACATCAATAGTGCAAAAAAGATTTGGTAAAATCATTGTTATCACGTTTTTGGCACAGTTGTTGCAATTTCATTGTTACACCCATCATACACTCCTTCCCAGATTTCATCCCCCCAGTTGATTCATAAACAAAAACTGAAAAGATGAAATTTTTATCTTCTGCCTTAGTCCTTATAATCGCCCTTTTTACTACTAACTTAGCTAGTGCTCAGTTATCCGTAGGTACGCATGACTTCCAAGAAGTTGTAAAAATGGAAATTTCCATTAAAAAAGGCTTTACTTCCTATCAAAAGGCCATCTATGAGACCGAGTCTCAATCTGATATCATCATTGATTTTCAAGAAATACCCGTTAACCTTAAGACTATTAAGGTGTTAGACAAAGATGCCAACATCGTCTATACAGAAGATGTCCAAAATCTACCTGTCGATGCACTGTATGAGCTAGATATGTCGAAGTTGCCCAAAGGATCATATACCTTGCAATTGGATGCCTACACTTCCACTTTTTTCATCGACTTACCGAAATAACCCACCTAATACGAACTTGAATCCTTGTGATTCAGCTGTTTCTCTGCTAAAAATTTAGCAACAACAAAACTATGTAATACAGGTTAACTCATTTATTATTTTGAAACGAATCCTACGACCTTCTACCGAAGGTTGTAGGTTTTTTTTATTTACTCACCACTCGTTATTTTCTGCAATGAGAATAGTGCGAATAGAAGACATTCCTTGCTAGCAATATTTCGGAGAAGTAATTGGAGCAACATGGTTGTACGCCTTTTACCAATGGTGTCGCTCCTATGGAGCTTATTTTTAGGTGTTTTGCTTATTTTACAAAGGTGGCGTCCCTACGGGACTTACTGTTTTTTTCTAGGCTAGGTCAGTTTTCAATGATTATTTGTAACTATTAAGGAACCCGCAGATTTTTGCCATAAAATGCCTTTTTTGCGAGACTACTTGATTAATTACATTTCCATTTCTCCACCACCAGAGTGCCGTTTTTTCCGTTTTTTATGTTTATCTTGCTTCAATTCCCAGTTAAATCCTAACCAAAAAACTCTTGATTCTCTTTTGTGTACAAAATCCATTTTCAGATCAGTCGTATGGATATCCATGGCAAATCTCCTAGAATTAAAAACATCGCTAACCTTAAAAATAAATTTCCCACGTTTTGGAAGGCTCTATACGCCATTCCCAAACTAACATCCCACATAGGATCACTCTCCCCAAGAAGCCCAATAAAGCCAGAATGATAAAAACTGGATATCTGAACAGAAAGTTTATTGGTGGGATTGACAGAAGTCATTAGACGTGCCATCCACATATCTCCTTTATTATTGGCTTTATTTTCTAAATTGGCTCCATCTTTTTCTACATAAAAATAAGATAGATTACCACTAAATCTTAGCTTTTTCAGGGGAGAATAACTACCGTTTAGCTCTGCCCCTTGTGATGTACCTTGATTTAAGTTTACAAATGTCAATTCCCGAATACCGCTAGACAGCACATGTGTATAATAGCCTATTTGGTCAAGAGTCTTTCGATAAAATACTGTGGGACTAATACTCCCCTTTTTCCAACGACTCTGCCAACCCAGCTCCCAAGAATCTGTCAACTCTGGTCGCAAAAGGGGATTACCCCGTCGGATATTTTGATTATCGTTATAGGAAGCAAAAGGGTTTAATCTTTTATAACTAGGGCGCTTGATTCGACGGCTGTACGCAATCATGATCGTTCCCTTCCCTTGCGGGAAAATAGCATATCCAATATGACCACTTGGAAAAAGATTAGTATAATTGTTGGGATATTGCTGAGTGGCTTTGGCCAATTTTGAAACGACATCCGTATTTTCGACACGTAACCCGACATTAAAATCCCAATTATTGACACGGCTTGAAGTCATCACATAACCCGCTGTAATTTGCTCATCATAAGTAAAATCATTCGTACGACCTAAATTAGGCACATAAACACTACCGACTTTATTAAAAAACTCAAAATCGTTCTCTAAAAAACGTTTAGAATACATCGCCCCTGATTCTAATTTCGTTTCTTTCGAGAAAGGATAGGTAAAATCCGTCTGTAATCTATGCGTTTGGATGATTTGAGATCGTCTATTTTTTTCCTGTGCTGAACTTAAAAGATTTTTTTCATAATAATAATCTTGTTGGCTCAGAACACTATCCCCTTTTGCCCCTTGATCAAAAGAATAGACCGTATTCCATTTCATCCCCTTACGGGAAAACTTCTTATCCAAGCCTAGCTCATAGCTCAACCCAACTACCCCATCAGCATCCTGTGTTTTGCGCAAGCTATTATTGTCATATACATGGGCATAGTCATAATAAGTATAGTCAAACGTACTCGCCTTTTTAGCTGCATCAGGATTTATGGTCATTGTCGTAAACAAGGTAACTTGTCTATTCGGAGTCCAATCAAAACCAAAATTAGCCGTATGCGCCACCTTCACCTTATCAGCGGTAGAATGCTCCACTAAAAAGTAACTCGTATCCGTCAAAATAGTCTTTTGGTTTAAATCTTTGGTGGATAAATACCGCTTCCGATCATACTGATACCCCATACGCCAGTTCCAATGTTGCAACCGATAATTCATGGACAATCCCGTTGACCATTTATCTCTGGTTCCCGCCAAAAAGTTAACATTGTAATTAAATCCATGATCCGTCGGCTTTTTCAGGATTATATTAATGATGCCTGTTTTGCCTGCTGCATCATACTTTGCCGTCGGGTTAGTGATCACTTCTATTGATTCAATGGAAGCTGCAGAAATTTGCTCTAAATTCATTTCCCCACCACTTCCAGTCAATGCCGATGGTCGCCCATTGACCAATACCTTTACGTTGCTACTTCCCCTTAGCTGAACCACTCCATCAATCCCAACATATAAAGAAGGAATATTACGCATCGCATCCAAAGCGGAACCGCCCGCATTATTGATGTTTTCATTTACATTAAAGACTTTTTTTACTAAGGAGACTTGTTCTGTCACTTTTGTACCGTTTACTTGTACTTCTTCGAGCTCATTGGCTCCCGCCGACAAGTACATTGCCCCAAGCTGAACGACGGTATGATCCTTGTCCAAGACTAAATCTTCACTCGCATAATTGCCCATCCCTAAGAAAGAGATTTCTAAGGTATAATCCCCATAAGGCACATTTCTAAAAATAAAACGACCAGAATCGTTGGTATTTTCCGAAAGGGCTGGCTGTTTGACGCCTTTCAAATATAAGGACACATTGGCAAAAGCAAGTCCTTTTTCTTCTTGGGCATCCATGGCTTTACCAAAAACTGTCCCTGTTCCATCTTTTGATTTTGGAAAATTTCCATCTTGCCCGAAAGTAAATGTCGAAATAAATAAAAACAATAGTAAAACCCCAATCTTATTCATCTTAAAATTCATGTGCAGTGTGTGTAAGTGTAAAAACCGAATGGTTGGCAAGGCAAAGCTAATACCTATTATTAAAAAAAGTTAGAATATTTATGATTATTATAATATTTTGACTAAAAATGGAGTCCTAATACCCATTTTTATAGAATTTTTTACGTTTTCAAGAGAATGTGACTGCTCAGAACAAAAAAAACTAGCCAGAACCACATGGGCTGACTAGTTTTTTTATTCACTAAAAATGATAATTATAGGTAACTGTTTAGGTACCCCTATTTTTAGGCAGAAAATAGGCATTTTTGTGTATGTTGAAGCTATTTTTTT
>CAYTLX010000131.1:0-4231 GCA_964438645.1 uncultured Saprospiraceae bacterium
AAAAGCATTCGGAAAAAAAGAATACGGACTTTGGGAAAATCCTAATCCAGCTAGGAAAAGAATGGGCTTTAGGCGAAAAAAATGAATAAAGCGAATCCAATAAATATCGCAAGTAACTCGACAACGCCAAGTGTCCCTTTAAGTGATGATGATTTATTATTTGAAGAGTTAAAAGCTACCCTTCTCAAAGAAGACAGAGAAGCCTTGCAGCATCTGCAAGATATATTGGATCAGCCTGAGAAGCTTTCGCAAAAAATGTCTCCTGTACTGGAAGAAAGGTTGGCTTCATTTAAGGTGGCCTTTCCGCAAGAGTACAAGGGCATCATCGAGAAAATAATTTCTGAAAAGCTTGCCAACTCCAAAGAAGAATTATTGGAAGCCATATACCCTATCATGGGTAAGCTGATTAAAAAATATACGACCCTTCAATTTCAATTATTGCAAGAACGAATAGACCAAAAATTAAAATTTGGGATTTGGCATCGAATCAAAACTGGATTTAGGTCTTTTTTCTATGGAGTCAAGCAAGATGAAATAATATTAAATGATTTGATGGGCTCAACCATAGATAATATTTTTATTATTCAGAAGCAGTCTGGGCTATTGATCGCATCTACCAATAACGGCCCAGCGCATCATGACGACCTTTTGGCTGGCATGATGACGGCTATTAAAGGCTTTGCAGAAGATGCTTTTGACCGAAATGGAGCTGAATTAGAAGTAATTACCTATGATAATTATCAGTTATTGTTAGAGAGCTATTATTCTTATTATTTTGTTGTTGCGGTAAATGGCAATATTTCTTCGTATCAAGCGGCTATTCTTCACGAGAAAATGAATAACTTTGCAGCGAAGTATCTTGATCGCAACATTGTAAAAGATGGTCAATTTTCGCAAGCACTTTCTATTAACCTAAAATCCTTTTTTAACACCAATCCCCCAAAACAACAACAATGATTTCAAAAAAAGTAATCTTAACGGGTAGCTTCGGAGTTGGAAAGACTTCTTTATTTGAGCAATTTATATACTCCAAATTTAGCAAAAAATATCTAACCACTATTGGTGTAAAAGTAGATAAAAAAGTCCTAAATATTAATGGCAAAGAGCTATCCTTAATCATTTGGGATATTGCTGGCGAAGTCAAACAAGATAAAGTCCCCAACTCTTATTTTCTAGGTACATCAGCCATTATTTATGTTTTTGATGTCACCCGAAAATCTACTTATGAAGATCTTGCAGAAGACATTGTGCATCTCAAAAAAATGCTGCCTAATGGTATTACGGCTATTGTTGGCAACAAAATTGACTTGGTCAATGATGACTTTATTGCAGAACTCAAACAAAACATTCCTTTGCCTTGGGATATGCTTACAAGTGCCAAGACTGGTCAAAATGTAGCGCCATTATTTCAGGAAATAGGGATTAAATTATTAGCCCAAAATTAAAAAAACTTGACCGAAATAAAAAAACACACCTTCTGGATTAATGAACAAGGTGAAATCATCAAAGAATCAGGCACTCTTTTTTCTCCAGAAATGATAAAGGATTTCTCCCCACGCCTTTTGTGCCCTATCTTGAATAGTATTTTTGATGAATTAATCAAACTTACTCCTAGTTCTACACCGATTTTTATTCCAGCAGTTAATTTAGCATCTGCTTTTATTAATGGTTATTTTGATTACACACTGTCCAAGGATGAGCAAAACTTCATCTTGTGGCACATCAATGACACCACAGAAAGCAATAATAACAAACTCATCCGCCTACAACCTGAAATGGAACAAAAACTGCGCGATGAGACCAAAAATTTCTTAGATGATGACAAAAATTGTGACATTATAAATATTTCTAAAAAATGAGTCTAAAAAAACGTATTTGGAAGCAAGAAACCACCTTGGATTTTCTAAA
Source organism: uncultured Saprospiraceae bacterium (assembly GCA_964438645.1). Classification (GTDB taxonomy): domain Bacteria; phylum Bacteroidota; class Bacteroidia; order Chitinophagales; family Saprospiraceae; genus HyVt-613. Next base: position 1,909 of record CAYTLX010000131.1, read on the forward strand.
TTCCATGGGTAAAGACTCGCTTGGAGAGCATCTAGGGATTGAGTTTACCGAGATTGGAGATGATTATCTGGTGGCGAAGATGCCGGTAGATCACCGAACCAAACAGCCTTTTGGTATTTTACATGGGGGTGCTTCGGTGGTACTAGCGGAGACATTAGGAAGTGTCGCTTCAACGCTCTGTATCCCTGACATGACCCAGCAAACCGCTGTCGGACTAGAAATTAATGCAAACCATCTTCGCTCCGTACGCAAGGGATTTGTTTATGGCAAAGTGACGCCGATTCGGGTGGGTCGCTCGGTACATGTCTGGAATATCGAAATTTCCGATGATACGGGCAGACTCTCTGCTATTAGCCGATTGACTACTATGATTATTGATTTGACTTCTGAGTAAAAAGTATTTACGAGTCCCTACTCTTTTTTTCTGGAAGGGATTTATCTAAACCATTTATCCACTAAATCAATTTCCATAGTCGGATTTGATTGGTGATAAAATTCATTTTTATGCAAATCATAAACATAGTCGGCAGACCATTCTTTGTGTTTTTCCGCAAGGGTCTCTAGGGCTTTGGCGATGTAAAGAATCTCTTCATTGGTCATCGTCGGGTGGATGGATAACCTAACCCATCCTGGTTTTTGAGAATAGTCACCGTGACTGATGCTACTGACGATATTTTTGGACTTTTGATGGGATACTTCTAAAAGATAATGCCCATAGGTTCCTGCACAAGAACAGCCCCCGCGTGTCTGGATACCAAAGCGATCATTCAATAATTTTACCGCAAGGTTATAGTGAATGTCTTCAAAATAAAATGAAATCACTCCAAGCCTATCTGGTTGATTATCAGCCAATAAGTGTAGGGTTGGAATGGCTTTCATGCGGGGCCAAAGTAGAGATAATTGCTCATGCTCCCGCTCCAAAATATTAGTTATACCCATTTCTTCTTTTAGTTGAATACTCAAGGCGGTGCGCATAGTTTGTAAGAAACTGGGGGTACCCCCATCTTCTCTGGCTTCTATTTCAATGATATAACTATGTTCTCCCCATGGATTGGTCCAGTTGACCGTGCCGCCACCAGGGTTATCAGGCACTCTATTTTTGTACAACTCAGCCTTAAAAATCAATACTCCTGCCGAGCCTGGACCCCCTAAAAATTTATGTGGGGAGAAATAGATGGCGTCCAACCTTTCCAAATCATTAGAAGGATTCATATCTATGTCTATGTAAGGCGCCGAACAGGCAAAATCTACAAAACATAAGCCATCATTTTGATGCATTATCTTGGCAATATCATGATAGGGTGTCATCAAACCCGTCACATTGGAGCAGGAAGTAACTGCTGCTATTTTGGTTCTTTCGGGATACTCTCCCACTAATCTGACCAAATCATCCAAATCCACCAACCCTTCTTCCGTTGCCTGAATGACCACCACTTCGGCAATGGTCTCCAACCATGAAGTTTGGTTAGAATGGTGCTCCATGTGGGTCACAAAAACAATGGGGCGATCCTTTTGGTCTAGCTCAATCATCGAGTCAAAACGCTCGTGAAGCTTTAGACCTAATATTCTTTGGAATTTGTTAATGACTCCAGTCATACCTGAATTAGACGAAATCAGTACGTCCGATTCAGACGCATTGACGTGCTTTTTGATAATTTTTTTGGCACGATGATAGGCTTTGGTCATTGCGGTACCCGTCGTCGAAGTTTCGGTATGGGTATTTCCTACAAAGGCGCCAATATCATAGCTCAATTTCTCTTCAATAGGTGCATACAAACGTCCACTAGCTGTCCAATCCGCATAAATCAGTGGCTTTTTGCCGTAAGGAGTGGTAAACTCAGTCTTACTCCCCACTATTTTTTCCCGAAAGGGGGCAAAATGCTGTTCTAATCCTGTTTTTGTCTTGATTATTGACTCCATTGCGTTGTTTTGATGACGTCCTTTCGGAAAATCCTAAATACAAAAATAGGCATTTTTTTTCGTTATCGGGTAAATTTTTCGCTGGATGCTGCTGGTACGTCGAGTTGAACGTCCGTTCGGCTTCCTTGGTAGGAATAAGCTGGTTATTAGTGGCTGATTGCTGGCGGCAGAAATTTACTTTGCCCTGAAGAATAAACTTTACTCTAAAACGTGCGGCGTTGGGTGATAACCTATGTCTCGGGGAACACAGCACCTTGCTTTTCGACGGGCTAAAGCCCATCGTACTTGACGTAGTACTTTGCAGCGTGGTAGAACCTGCTTTTCGACGGGCTAAAGCCCATCTTACTTGGCGTAGTACTTTGTAGCGTGGTAGAACCTGCTTTTCGACGGGCTAAAGCCCATC
>CAYTLX010000131.1:4331-6339 GCA_964438645.1 uncultured Saprospiraceae bacterium
GGCGTAGTACTTTGTAGCGTGGTAGAACCTGCTTTTCGACGGGCTAAAGCCCATCGTACTTGACGTAGTACTTTGTAGCGTGGTAGAACCTGCTTTTCGACGGGCTAAAGCCCATCGTACTTGGTGTAGCTTTTCGAAGGGCTAAAGCCCATCTTACTTTTTCTTTTTTCGTTTTTTCTTCATACGATGCAAATCGTCGTCATAAACTTTGTGATAGCGATAGATAATTTTGTAGCCAGAGCCCATACCTTGAACGACTGGGTCGAGCATCATGGACAGTAGATTTTCAATTTGACCTTTAGATTTCTCGAAGATATGGCTATTGTAGGCGTCTTCTCGGAAGGCTTCCCGCAGGCTATCAAAATAATCGTTAAAATCCTTTTTATTTAAGTTTTTCATCCAGCCGATGTCTAATTTATCCACCCTTGGATAGACTTCATGAGAGAGAATTTCAGGTTGTGGCAAGGTGATAATGACTTCTTTTTTTCTGGGTTTTAGGGTAACCGAAAACTGGCGATCAAGCTTATAACCGACTTTCAAGACGCTGATAGCTGAAATCTCTACATTGGTGGAAGAGACATCAAAGCCCAAGAACTTGGTGGTTAACTTTTTATCAATGGCTTTTTTGTCACGGACTTCCATGACGGCTAATTCGGCGATGGTTTGCTCTACTTTTTCTTCCAAGAGTCCTTTGCTTGCGCTAAAATCGTCAATAGCCGCCCGTTTTTCTAGTCTATCCAGCATAGGATACATGGCTTCTTCCAAAGCGATTCCGCAAGGAGTTTGCATATCTTTATTCTTTTTCAAGAAATCATAGCCCCCTTTTTCGGCAACGGTTGTAAAAATTAAATCCACTAAATAACAAGTATATTTGGACGCTACTTCATTAAATAGCTTGACAGAACTCATAGCCTGATTGTTATACCAGATTTTGTAAAGGCTAGAAGTGGTATCCTGTAATCGCTCAAAGTCTCGGAGATACATTTTTTTCATGTACGGATGATGATGCTTATACTCAATTTCGACTTCTTTTTTGAGCTCTTTGGGCAAATCCATCCGATTGGCGACGTGTTTTAGTACTTTGATATTGATGTTATAGACCAATTTATCAAATTCTTTCTTGTGCTTTTCAGGATTTTTCAGGATAGATAAAATCTGATCTTCGTCCATATTAAGGTCAAAATCGGCTGGAACGAAGGTCATTTTTTTCTTTTTACCGTCTTTTCCAATGACCGTAGTGGTTTTGGTATGCCTGCTGGTTGGATGCTCACTCCCTGCCCCTTTGAAGGTTTTATAAATAATCATCCCCGCAATACCCAATACCGTCATAAAAAGGAGGATGGGCCCTATGCCTTTGACTACTGCGCTACCTGCACCTGATTTTACATTTTCACTCATAATGGAGACAAAGATAAGGGTTTTTTGTAATATGTGACATGGTTTTTTGGGTAAAAAAAAGCCTGCCGAGCTGTTGCTCGGCAGGCTTAGATAGTATTTTGTAAACTTACGGGTTTACAGTAATAGAAACAGAAGGTCTGTTTCCTGTTCCTCCATCTTTTGAAATAACCTTCAGACCATTTTCATTAATAATCTCGGCATCAATAGTAACAGTATCAGTTGAACTGACAGAAGGTACAACAAACTCCATAATTAACTCATCAGTTTGAGAGTCTTCCTTAAAATTCGCTACATAAGGGGAAGTAGCTGCGATAACATCAGTATCATCAGTTCTAAAGTGAAAATTTATCACCTTTATAGGATCAACGGACCAAAAATCAAGATCAACTTTTACTTTTTCACCTTGATTATAAGAATCTGCTTTGTCCACAATTTTAAATCCAGCAATCACAGGAAAATGCTTTCCTTCGGTTGTAGAATTATCCCCGATAAAGTCAGGCTCTTTGTAACATGAGCTAATGAACAAAGTCAAAAGCATGAACAAAGAAAAGCTAACCATTTTATATTGTTTAATCATTATTTTTTTTTTAAAATTGAAAAATTACTGGTT
>CAYTLX010000132.1:0-6327 GCA_964438645.1 uncultured Saprospiraceae bacterium
CTGCCTTGTCTTTTTTAAAAAAGCAACGAGCTGACTTTGGGCTTGATATTGAAATCCATAAGAAGATGCCCATAGGTAGCGGTCTCGGTAGTAGTTCCGCTAGTGCCGTAGCAGCTGTGGTAGCGGCCAATACTTTTCTTAAACATCCATTGCACCGTAGAGACTTATTGCCTTTTGCCCTTGATGGAGAAAAAGTGGCTTCGGGATCTGCTCATGCAGACAATGTCGCTCCTGCATTAATTGGCGGTATTGTCTTGGCTAGAGATGTGGATGATATCCACCGAATTATCCCACCGAAGTCCTTATACGTTGTTGTTATTTATCCAGAATTACAAATACTAACGAGTGAAGCACGAGCGCTTCTTTCCAATAATGTAAGTCTAGGAGAGCACATACAACAGTCTGCCAACTTAGCTGGATTGATTCTTGGACTAGAAAGGAGCGACTTTGGGCTTATTAAAAGGTCTTTAAAAGATATTATTATCGAGCCCCAACGAGCAGACTTAATTACTGGTTTTTATGATGTAAAGGACGCTGCTCTCGTAAATGGAGCTTTGGGTTGTAGTATTTCTGGGGCAGGACCGTCATTATTTGCACTCTGTGATAATTCATTTATTGCTAATAACGTGGCTGAAGCAATGACTAAAGCCTTTCAAAAGCACAAAATTAAATCAACACCGTATATCTCTGAAGTCAACAAAGAAGGGGCAAAAATCTACTAATCATGATGAAACTTTATAGCACTAATAATAAACAGAAGCTTTTTACCTTAGGCGAAGCTGTATTAAAGGGTCTTCCTGATGATAATGGTTTGTTTATGCCTACCTATATCCCTAAGCTGCCTGCTATCTTCTTTGATGAATTAGCTTCAATGTCTTTTCCAGAGCTTTCTTTTGCTGTCGCCAATGCCTTGATTGATGGAGCTATACCCTATTCTGAATTAGAAAAGATTGTTTTAGGCGCTATTGATTTTTCGGCTCCGGTCATTTCTTTAGACCAACAAACCCATATTCTAGAGTTATTTCATGGGCCAACTTTAGCCTTTAAGGACTTCGGAGCAAGATTTATGGCTCGTACGATGAGTTACTTTAACAGAAATGAAAATCGTGAATTAACAATTTTGGTTGCAACATCTGGAGATACTGGCGGTGCAGTAGCGGCAGGATTCTATGATATTCCTGGTATTAATGTCATTATTCTGTATCCCAAAGGGAAAGTAAGTTATCTACAAGAGAAACAACTGACGACCTTAGGCAAGAATATTACTGCTTTAGAAGTGGATGGCACCTTCGATGATTGCCAAGCCTTAGTTAAAAAGGCCTTTTTAGATGTAGAAATCAATAGTCATCTAAGGATTAGCTCTGCAAATTCAATTAATATTGCTCGTTTGATTCCCCAATCCTTTTATTACTTTGAAGCTTGGAAGCAAGTTTTTGATGGTCACCCACCCGTATTTGTTACCCCTAGCGGCAACTTCGGGAATATTACAGCGGGTTTGTTTGCACAAAAAATGGGGCTTCCGGTAAAGAAGTTTATTGCCGCCAACAATGCTAATGACATCTTCTTTCAGTATTTGCAAACGGGCAAATATGTCCCAAGACCTTCTGTTCAAACCATTTCAAATGCTATGGATGTAGGCGCACCTTCCAATTTTGCAAGAATAATGGACTTATATGGTTCCACGTGGAACAATGTAAAGCAAGAAATACAAGGCTATACCTTTAATGATGACGCTACCCTTTCGGGAATTCAAGAAGTTTTTGAACAATATCAGTACATTATCGACCCACATGGTGCCGTTGGCTATTTAGCGCTTAAGGAATATCAAAAGCAAAACCCTATGGATATTGGTATTATCTTAGAGACGGCACACCCGTCTAAGTTTATCGATGTACTACCAAAAGAGATTGCCCATCAAGTTATCACACCTGACAGACTTAGTACTTTGGCTCATAGAGAAAAGGTGGCAATCCCAATATCTATTCAATTCCCCATGTTTAAGGCTTTTCTGCTAAGTAGATAGCAATGTTCCACGTGGAACATTTAGCGAGAGAATCCCGATAGATTAATAATCTATCGGGATTTTTTTGTTTGATTGTTCCACGTGGAACAACCAAAACAGCTAACATCTTTTTTTTCCCTAAAGAAAAAATGCATCCATGACGATGAGACTATGGGTATCTTTTTGGATTTCTATTTTTTTGAAAGGTTGGATTTATTGGATAACTTGACAGAAGCAAATGAACCTTGATAAGCTATGCGCTCTAAAGTTTTTGGCATTTTATATCCTACTGGTCTATTCCTTACTCTTTGACGGGCTAAAGCCCAGCTTACTTTTTGATAGCCCAAAACCCATCTTGCTCTTCGATAGGCTAAATTCCATTCTTACTCTTCGACGGGCTTGCCCATCTTCTTTTCGACGCGCTAAAGCCCATCGTACTTGTCAAAACTGGTATTTCATAAACAAGGAAAATAATTGACGTTTTCATTATTGGTGTTTTGTACTAGTCAAGAATAAATGACCAGAATCACTCACTCAACCATTCCTAATCAATATCACCAAAATAGCTTTATAAAGATTTGTAAAAGAAAATGGTTTTAAGTAACTTTATCCCATACTATTCGCCGGAATTAGATCCGACATTTCTTGTCACAAAAAAACTAATTATGGAAACCAAAAAAATCAGAAACATCGTCTTGCTTGGACACTCGGGTTCTGGCAAATCTACATTTGCCGAAACGATGCTATTCGAAGCAGGCGCTATCAAAAGGCATGGAACCATCGCTGAAGGTAACACCATTTCAGATTTTACGAATATTGAGAAAGAAAAGCAAAATTCTATTTTCTCATCATTGATGCATTTGAACTGGCGTGGCAATAGAATTAACATAATGGATACTCCAGGTTTGGATGACTTAATCGGAGAAGTGGTTTCTTCCATGAAAGTAGCAGATACAGGAGTAATGATACTTAATGCAAAAAGTGGGGTAGAAGTTGGAACTGAAATACTGTGGGATTATACCAACGAATACAAAACACCAATGATATTCGTAATCAATCAATTGGATCACGAAAATGCTAATTTTGAAAATACTTTGGCGCAAGCCCAAGAAAGATTTGGAAACAAGGTACTCCCTTTTCAATACCCTTATAATATAGGTAAAGAGTTTAATACAATTATAGATGCACTTCGGATGGTCATGTATGTTTTTCCACCAAATGGGGGAAAGCCTGAAAAGCAACCTATTCCTGAATCCGAAAAACAGAAAGCACAAGAAATGCACAATGCACTTGTCGAAGCGGCTGCAGAAAATGATGAAGCGCTAATGGAAAGGTTTTTTGAAGATGGCACCCTATCAGAAGATGAATTAGCAGATGGAATAACCAAGGGACTCGTAAATCATGACATTTTTCCAGTTTTTTGCGCAAGCGCCGAAAAAAACATGGGCTCTGGTAGAATCATGGGCTTCTTAAATGACATCGCACCTTCTCCAGCAGATAGAGCTGATGCAACTCTTCAAGATGGTTCTAGTTTAAAATGCAGCAAAGATGGTGACACCACTATATTTATCTACAAAACAATGTCCGAACCTGGAGTTGGTAATTTGTCCTACTTTAAGGTCATGTCTGGAAGGTTGGCTACCGGAAATGAATTGATTAACGCCGAAAACGGGACTAATGAAAGATTTTCTCAAATCTATGTAGCCAATGGAAAAGTAAGAGAACATCAAGATGAATTGCTAGCTGGAGATTTAGGGGTAACGGTAAAATTAAAAAATACGCATACCAACAACACCCTAAACATCAAAGGGGTAGATAGAAAAGTTGAGCCAATTGCCTTTCCTACACCAAGACATCGTGCAGCTGTTGTCGCTCCTTCATCATCCGATGTCGAAAAAATGGCTAAAGCCTTACATGCTATTCACGAAGAAGATCCTACTTTGATTGTAGAGTTTTCAAAAGAACTCAAGCAAACCATATTACATGGTCAAGGAAAATTACATTTTGATATAGTAAAATACAAAGCAAATAAGGTGTATAATGTGGACTTTCAATTTGAAAAACCCAAAATACCTTATCGAGAAACCATCACCAAATCAGCTGACGAACAATATAGGCATAAAAAGCAAAGTGGTGGTTCGGGGCAATTTGCAGAATTACATATGAGAATAGAACCTTACTACGAAGATATGCCAGATCCAGCAGGTCTTAATGTTCGAAAGAAAGAAGTAGAAGATTTGCCTTGGGGCGGAAAGCTTGCGTTCTATTGGTGCATTGTCGGTGGTTCTATTGATGCTAGATTTTCTAATGCTATTAAAAAAGGAATCCTACAACAAATGGAAGAAGGTCCTTTGACTGGCTCCAATTGTAGAGATATACGTGTCAGCGTATATGATGGAAAAATGCACGCTGTGGACTCCAATGATATGGCATTTATGATTGCTTCTGCGCAAGCCTTTAAAAATGCCTTTCTTAAATCAGCCCCCCAACTCTTAGAGCCCATTTATGAATTAAATATTCTTTGTGACAATGACGTAATGGGTCTAGTTATGAGTGATTTAAATACTCGAAGAGCGATCATTCAAGGAATGGATACAGAAGGTCATTATCAAAAAATAACGGCTAAAGTTCCTTTAAAAGAATTGTACGATTATTCTTCAAGCTTGAGATCAATCACACAAGGAAAAGCGAAATTTACAAGAAAATTTGTAGAGTATGCACAGACTCCGCATGATGTTCAACAAGCTTTGATTAATGAATATAAATCAGAACTAGCTGATGCTTAAGGAGTTATAACACTTAGTATTAAAAAAGGGTAACTATTTAGGTACCCACAGATTTTTGCCATAAAATGCCCTTTTTGCGCCTGTTTTTGCTATTTTTTCATCACGTAGCCTAGCTACGCTTCAAAAAAAATAGCGTCAACATACACAAAAATGTCTATTTTCTGCCTAAAAATAGGAGCACCTAAACAGTTACAAAAAAGGATAATTCATTTATTTGAATTATCCTTTTTAATATTTGGATTCCGTAGCATATTGCTTTAGAATTTTTTCTATTTTAAATGTACTCGAAATAGAATCAATTTTAATTTTTAATTCATAAGAAAATTTCTTTTTCAAATTGGAGCACACAGTTAAAACAAGATATTCAGGTTCTATTTTATAATTAAGAACCAAACCATCTCTTGGTGGTAAAAAAAGAGAAGCGTCATTTGGGTCAAAATAATATAGTACCCCAAAATTCCTATACAAAAAGGTTGATTGCTTCACAAATACACCGTACTTATTGATATATACTTCCGCTCTAAACCACTGCCATGAAAGCATCCTGTGTGCCCGAATCCATTGTTTTAAAATGACAATGGGCGGATGATCAGAATAATGAGACCAAAATTTTTGAAACATTGCATCCGTATAAAACCAATAACCCCATCGAATTTTTGTGATCAACAAATTCAAGATAAAAAAAAGAAGATAAAAAATAAAAAATGCAGCAACGATGCTCATAAAAAAGTAGCGTATAAATAATCCAGATAAAAGTCTTCCCGCTCTCTCATTTTTATTATTTCAGTTTCCGTTTTATCACCATAGCCAAACATGTGCAAAAATCCATGCACAATAACTCTAAACAACTCTTTTTCAAAAGTAACACATCTATCATTAGCATTAGAACGCACGGTGTCGATACTAATAAAAACATCCGTTTCAATAGGTGTTCCTGCATCCATTAAAGGAAAGGTAATAATATCCGTAAAGTAGTCATGACCAAGATACTCTTGATTAATGCCCAAGATGTAAGGGTCTGAACAAAAAATAATGTTTGCAGCCTTAATAGAATGGCCTTCATTAGTAGCGACATAGGCTAACCATCTTTTCACCACATTCACGTGTTGAAAAGTAAAATCTACATCTTCAGTAAAAAATAAAACATTAGCTCTAGACATTAAAACAAAGCTCTACCGTCGAGCCATTATTTTTAAATCTAATGTCATCTGATAACTCACGCATTAAAAACACGCCACGTCCGCCTTCGACATTCAATCTTGCAGCTTCGGTAGGAGAAGGGATAAGCGTAGGGTTAAAACCATTACCTTCGTCTGAGACCCAGAACTTAATGGTTTTGCCATTTTGATGACATTTTATAGAAACATCTTTGCTTTCTTGGCAGCAATTTCCATGCTGAATCGCATTATTAACCGCTTCAGTCAGGCTAATAAGGATTTTTCCATAACTTCCTTGATCCAACAGATACGGTGAAGTAACGTCTTCAAGAAAAGGTTCAAGCTTGTGGATATGTTCGGGATTTGAAGGTAAAGATAGTAA
>CAYTLX010000133.1:0-6293 GCA_964438645.1 uncultured Saprospiraceae bacterium
GTATAATTATTCACATTAACAAAAACATAATTATACAATTCGGTCGTCGTAATGTGATCATCCCCATCGGCATCAGCGGCGCCCTTGAGTCCATCAATCAAAAAATAACTAAACACCCCATGCTGCAACTCGTCATACTCTCGAGATTCGCTCCCTGGGCTAGAAGAATAAAAGACGGTCAAGCCATCAAAATTCATATTTTTCTGAATATTTGCTTCAGGCTCATCGACATTACATGCATCGATGTATAAGGTTTTAGAATGGGCTTTGGACTGCTGTAAAATATGGCTAATTTCTTCATGTGGGAGCAAATTAGTTTTGCCATCAGACTCAAAAGGAATAATCGCCTTTTCCACACCATGCCCTGAGTAATAGATAACAATTTTATCATTAGACCCAGCCCTTTCGGCAACGTCTTCGATAGCGGCCTTAATATTGGCTGCGGTGGCATTGTCATCTACCAAAAATCGTACATTTTCGTTTCTTTTATTCTTTGACTCTAAGAAAGAATAGAAGTTATAAGCATCATCGTCAGAATAATCTAAGACATCCATTTGCTCATAATTAGCGATACCGATTACGACCGCATAGGTTTTTGACTCAGGGGTAAGATTTACAGCGTGCTCTTCGATAATTTTGGGGGTTTTAACGGCTGAATTTAGGCTTCCATCCCGCCAAAAACCGTGATGCAATTGCCCCGAAACATCATACAACACCCCTTCTCCATTGGGCAAGCCTGCGCGCCAATTTCCATCATATCTATTCCCATTAGGATAGTAGCAGATTCCTTTTCCAGAAGGCTTGTGTCTCTTAAAATAACCGACGTAACGATTGCCTTCTTCATCTAAATAAACACCAATCCCATTTCGACAATTACCCGAAACACACCCCGTTTTCTTTTTTGCTCTAGGTGCTCTAACAAAAGCATTTTCACCGACAGGTAATCCCTTTTTGAACAAGCCTTTGATTTTGCTTCCTTTGGGATATTCCCAGACCCCTTCACCATCAGGGAGCCCCAGCTTAAAAGCCCCTTTATAGACACTTCCATCTGCAAATTGATAGACGCCGACCCCATCTTCACAGGCACCAGAAAGGCATTGTGCTTGACCAAAATGAATAGCCGTCAATAGACCCAAAAGGGTTAGAAAAAATAATCTCATAGTAATAGATAGTTTGATACAACATATCTACCATATATCATACCAAAAAACCAGTTTTAAACTAGAGTAAAAGCCTTATTTTCAAGCCTTTAGCTAACCTAAACATAAATCACTAGCTATTAGCAATTCATGCATAAATATTTTTTTTAAATTAAAAAAAATAACATTTGTTTGGATGAATAATCGGGGCTAGCGCAGCGTCAATTCTCGACGGATATAATAAAATTTTCCATTTTGCTGGATGGTACCTATAAGCACAATCATAGAATTGGGTAATACTCTATTGATTATTTTCTTTTGTTTGGAGGATATTTTGCCATCACTTAATTTTTCTTTGACAATCTTATCCTTGCGGACAATGACTACATTTAACTCCAAAATATCGACTTTCTCCCCTAGATTAGACAAGACATAAATGGGAGATTTCATCAACTTTCTCAATCTTCTCCTTGACACAACATCATTATTCAAATCGCCCCAAACCAAACGGTAACCGTCCAATATATCTTCATCCAAAAATTCAAATCTTATAGGCATTTCTAACTCGACAGCGACAGGTTGGTTATCCTTAACAGCAGGCTCCCAACGGGGCATTTTGCGGATAATGCGCAATGCTTCATCACCACACCCATAGCCCAAATCATAAAGTAATTCAGGATTTTGGACACGCCCTTTTTCATCAATTAAAAACCGAACCATAGCCACACCTTCAATGTCCATTATCTTGGCAGAATCTGGGTAGATTAAGTTTTTCTGTACAAATTCGACAATTTTTCGATTGGATTCATTTCTTTTTTCTGCGCTACCCGTTTTCAGGTGTTGGCATCCTTTAAAATAAGGCATTTGATCAACTTCCTTTACCTCTTGAGCTTGCGCAAAAAGGCTAAAGAGCAAAAAGCTAAGTAAGATGGACAATAATTTCATTACTGGCTGTGTTTGTGTAGAATGACGTCTGGATGATACGAAATATTATCAAAAACGATTACTAGATGAGTAATAAAAGAATGTTTTTTGGACAAATCTTATTCATACATCCCATTTTTTTCTTTACTTTGACCTGAATAATGAGCCGAAAAAGACAAAATAACATTTATTCCATCAAATCCAGATGGAAACTATCTCTCGGATTGGCAGGTTTGCTGATTGTTTTGCTATCGTTGGCCTATACGTTTTATCTATCTGAAAAGATAAAAACAGAAGAAAGACATAAAGTACAGCACATAGCACTTGCGATACAGACGCTTCAAGATACCGCCAGTTATTTGACATTGGTCTCCAAAATACTCCAAGACAACGAAACCACCCCGCTCATTCTTGTGAATGACCGTGGAGGGATAGACTATGGCCAAAATTTTGGTGAAGACAAAGAAACCGATACCCTTTTTCTCCGCAAGGAGCTGACTACCATCATCAAAAACGGGGGCAAGCCTTTTGTCGTCAGTGACCAATACAACACACAATTTATCTATTATAAGCAGTCCAAATTGCTTACGCAATTGAATTATATGCCTATCATTCAATTGTTATTGATTTCGGCCTTCATCATCTTGGGGTATTTGGCTTTTAGTGCCGCTAGAGCAACGGAGCAAAACCTAGTTTGGGTAGGAATGGCCAAGGAAACGGCTCATCAGCTAGGCACCCCCATCACGGCCATTGTTGCATGGATAGAACACCTAAAAATGGTCAATCCAGACGATGAAATGACCCAAAATATCGTCAATGAGCTACGAAAAGATGTTACTCGCCTAGAGTTGATTGCCGAACGCTTCTCAAAGGTCGGCTCAACACCTGACTTACTCCCGATAAATCTCAATGATGAGCTCCAAAAAGTGATGGATTACATGCGTGCCCGCTCTCCAAAGCGCATGAAGTTTTCAATGCATGCTGAACAAGATCCAATCATGGGCAATATTAACGCTCCCCTATTTGATTGGGTCATCGAAAATCTTATCCGAAATGCTTTGGACGCTATGGACGGTCAAGGAAGTATTGACATTGTCCTAAAGGTCGTAGAACAACGAATTATCATCACTATTTCAGATACGGGAAAAGGAATTCCTTCCGGCAAATTAAAAACCATTTTTAATCCAGGATATACTACTAAAAAACGGGGCTGGGGGCTAGGGCTCTCTCTTTCTAAGCGCATCATTGAATCCTACCACTCTGGTAAGATATTTGTAAAGTCTTCTACGCTGGATAAAGGAACAACCTTTGAGATTGATTTGCCGCTAAAAAAGTAATAAAATTAAGGCAAAACGGGATAAAAAAAAACGTCATAAAACGTTATTTTATCATATTTTCATGAATAAGCTCCCCCTAGCTGCGAATTATTGACCAAAGGACAACCTTTCCAACAATCCTTCGTATCATTCCCTATTGTAACCAACATGCTTTAAATGAGGCTTTCCTTATTTGGAATTTTGCTGTTTTTTTCATTTAATTGGGTTTTTGCGCAAGCAAGTCCTAGCATTCGTGTGTCTGTTCTCGATGAACAATTCTTACCGCTTCCTGGCGTCAATGTCTATGCTGGCGAAGATTTTGGGGGCACCACCGATATGGATGGAAAAATTGACCTGCCTTCCGACAAACTACATCGTATTTTTGAATTTTCATTTCTTGGTTATGAGTCCCTTTCGTTAAGTCTATTTGATATCCGTCGCCGTGGGGCAAAAGTCAGAATGCTACCCGCTCGACAAATCATCCAAGAAGTAGTGGTCGTAGGGCGTACAGATGCCCGAAAAGAAGAAATCCCTTATCAGATAGAAAAAATATCTAGTGAAGATATCGCCTTCCTTAATCCCCAAACCACCGCACATGCCATGGAATCTTCTGGTCAAGTATTTGTCCAACGCTCCCAAGCCGGTGGCGGAAGCCCTATTTTAAGGGGATTTGAAGCCAATAAAATTCTTTTAGTCGTCGATGGGGTGCGTATGAATAACGCCATATATCGAAGCGGCCATCTTCAAAATGCCATCACCATTGACAATTCTGCTTTAGACAAGATGGAAATCATCTTTGGTCCTGGCTCATTAATGTATGGCAGTGATGCCTTAGGCGGTGTCATTCACTTTCGGACTCGCCGACCTTCTATTTTGACAAAGGATGATTTGGCCTATCAAAGAACCAATGCAGCTGGATATTTGCGTTTTGCGACAGCCAATCAAGAGAAAACGGCTCATATTGACTTTGATTATGCTCGGCATAAATTTGGGATGTTTACGAGTCTAACCTTTTCTAAATTTGGAGATTTAAGAACGGGCAATATCCGGCTTGATAGTTATCCAGATTTTGGAAAACAATTTTACTATGTAAACAGAATTAACGAAAGTGATGAAGTAATCAAAAATTTTGACCCCAATATTATCCCACATAGCGGATATCAGCAATTTGACGTCCTCAACAAGCTACGGTTTCAACTGACCGACAAACTAGAACTTGGCGTCAACATGCAAGTATCCAATTCCAGTAATATTTCTAGAAATGACAAACTCTCCAAGACCAAAGGAAACCCCGAGCGGCTTAAATATTCAGAGTGGTATTATGGTCCACAATTGCGTGTACTGACTGCGCTGCACACCAAATGGGTCGGAAAGAACTTCTTATTTAATAAGGTAAAAGGCATTGTTTCTTACCAAAAAATAAATGAAGACCGACTGACTCGAAAATTTGCGAAAGCGCAACGCTCTTTTCAATTTGAAGATGTCCATGTATATTCGATGACCTTAGATTTTGAAAAATGGCTCAATAAACGGTCTTCCTTCAAATTTTTATATGGCGGCGAACTAAATGTAAACAATGTTTTTTCCAAAGCGGGAAAACTTAATATTGCCACCAACTTTGTTACACATAACAAGCTCACACGCTATCCAAGCGGCGGAAGCGAAATGGTCTCCAAAGGGGCTTATGGCATCTTGCAATTACAATCTAGAGACAGTGTTATTTCTATTAATAGTGGCATCCGCTATTCGACTATTGACCTTACGGCAAAATACAAAAGGGATGACTTTTTTCCATGGCCACGGGATTTTTATGATGGTTTATTTAACCGAAACAGTGCGTTGACTTGGGGGCTTGGAGCGACCATCAATGCAAAAAATGGATTCCAGCTAAGGAGCTTGCTCTCTACTGCTTTCCGAGCGCCCAACTTAGATGACTTTGCAAAGATTCGAGAGAAGAATGGATTTATTACGGTACCTAATCCAGGCATTAAGCCAGAGCATTCTATGCAGATGGAATTTACTATTGGTCAATTTTTTCGCAAAAGAGCTTATTACAGTGGCAACAAGAAAGGTTTTGCTGCCAATATTTATTTGACGGCATTTCAGACTAATTTGACGGATGCCATTGTTGTTGACACCTTTCTAGCGCCTGATGGCTCGGATTTTATTTGTGACGATGAAGAATGCTATCGGGTCACCGCTAGTATCAATGCGGACTCTGCTAGGATTCGGGGCTTATCCGTAAACGGCATCTTTTACCTAGGCTCGAAATGGAAGTTAGACGGAAGTTGGAGTATCACTGAAGGAGTCATCTTGAAGGACGGCAATAAAAGCCCTTTGGCTCATATTCCCCCTCCTTACGGAAAAATAGGCTTGAGTTATAAAACCAAGCGTTTGCAGCTCTCTGGGAATATCCGTTTCAATGGTTTCAAACCTATAAGCGATTTTGGTCCAGGTACCGCAGACAATGCCAAAAATACGTATGCAGAAGGTGCTTTTGCTTGGCACACGTATAATATTCACTCTTCTATCAACCTGGGCAAGAACTATTCTTTACAGTTTGCCATAGAGAACATTGCTGATTTACACTATCGCCCTTTTGCGTCTAATATCTCTGCTCCTGGCCGAAACTTTATGATTTCCTTGCGGAAAGGGTTTGAGAAGGCTCGGAAGTAGTTGATGAGTTGAGTCGCTGCGCTGGTTGAGTCGCTTGTCCTTCGGACTTTGCTGGTTGAGAAGTTGAGTGCTACCGCCTAGGACGTGCTTGCCCAATTCCCCTAATAAGAAGTTGAGTCGCTGCGCTGGTTGAGTCGCTTGCCCTTCGGGCTTTGCTGGTTGAGAAGTTGAGTGCTACCGCCCAGGACGTGCTTGCCCAATTCCCCTAATAAGAAGTTGAGTCGCTGCGCTGGTTGAG
>CAYTLX010000134.1:0-6264 GCA_964438645.1 uncultured Saprospiraceae bacterium
GAGCGAAGCGACATTTGAACGGAGCAAAGCGACATTTGAACGGAGCAAAGCGACAAATTGAACGGAGCAAAGCGACAAATTGAACGGAGCAAAGCGACAAATTGAGCAAAGCGACAACACCTACTCCACCTCCACCCATCCCTTCTTAATATTTTTCAAAAAAGACTCTTCAAACACATCCATAATCTGCTCTTCGCTATCGGACACCTTAACTTCTTTTTTTAGTGGATCTTTCCGACCTGAACTAAAGTCCGTATAATGAAACACATAAGCAGGATATTCTTTTAGTCGTTCTTTATTGGTCTTTAGGATAACAAATTTCCTAACCATTATGGAGCCCCGACTTTCCTTGCGGTAAACTTCTCTACGCACAATCTCAGAACTCGGCAAATCGTCATGATTAATAACATCTACATCATCAAACGAAACCACTTCTAATATCTGCTCAAAACTAGTCTCTTCTATCGTCGCCTGCTTATCTTCCCGAAACTTGACAAATAACGGTATTGTCACCGAAATAGTGGGCTGTGCATGATTAGCGATATACCCTTTCTTTTCGTCGTAAGACAAATTCATTTTCAAGATATTCCCTTTAGAATCTTCATTAATGACGTCGATACAAGTAAATTCAATCACTTTTTCGGGACGCACCATCTGAAACCCCAGCCGATTTCTAGCCACTTCAATATAATCTGAAGGCACGACCATTTGCGTATATTCCTTCAATAATTCTCGGCGTTCATCATCATTAAATCCATGGTGCATATGCGCAAAAATCTGATAAGAGCCGTCTTCTTTACGAAATGCTAACAAAAAATCACGTAACATATCCGAACGCTCCCCATCCCCCCGAGCAAAACCGATAATAACCGCATCAAAAGTAAATTTAGGCTTCACTTTAAATATTGGAAAGCCTTCGGTTTTGACCACGATACCTTCCGCCTTGCCTATTTCTACGGTCTCCTTAAAGTACTCCACAATCGCCTTTGTACTATCCGTCACAAAGTATTGGACCATGTGAAAATTTCCCTTTTCAGGAAAAATCTCCTTTAGTTGTTCAAATTTCTCAAAACTAGGTTGCTTTCGACAATCCGTTTCTTCCAATTCCAACAAATCAAAGGCGGCATATTTTAGACCTTCGCCTCCAGAAGCAATCGCAGATGTCACATTAAACATACGGGTTCGTACATCAGCTTCCAGATACAATTCACCTGCCACAAATAGCTTTTTAATGCCTTTTTGGGCAAAATGCTTCTCCATTTCATCATGCAAATCAAGGCGCTCCAACACACGTCCATTTCGATTAATCAAAGAAACTTCACCCTCCACATAAGCCAAGGCACAAAAGTGTCCATCATATTTGACCGAAACCAAATACTCCTTAAACTGCGCCATGCGTTTGGTGATCATTTCAGATTCCACCGCAATGTATCGTGAAGCAATATATTTTTTATAGTTGACCGCTTTGGTCACAAATTCATTCGCCATTATTGGATGGGTTTTAATTCTAAATTAGATAAATGCATCAAAAGTATATATTCTTCACCTTGAGTCCGCCCTTCCAAGAAAACTCGGAAAGGTTGCCCATTTTCTTGAAAAATAACAGGACCCACTCCTTTTGAGCCGCTACCCAACAACAAAAAACTCTTCTTTTCTTCCAATTCTTTCGCCATATCAAACAAAAAATCATAGGTCAATCCAGAATCATGAAATAACTGATAGGTACGCACAAACACAAATTTATTATACGATTTTTCAATAGGAAAATACTTTCCCGACCATTTTAAAGGCTCTTCGCTGGTGACATTCGCATCCAACTGCCTTAATGCTCTCTCTTCTTTTAGTTCGCCATTCGGAGCAAATACTTTTTCCTTTTTATTCACCCGATACACCACCTTCAAATCTTCATTCACATATACCTTCGGGCTTGCGCCCAAAAAACGCCCTGTAATTTCATAATCAATCTCAGGGTCTTCCGCAATTAATGCTTCCGCCATTTTTTCGAGATCGTCCCCATATTTTTCTTTTAACCCATCAAAAGAATTCTCGGCTACTCCTTTAATCACCTTGCGGTTAAAAACCTTATCATTATTTTCATCCACCTTAAAGGCATTGGTAGTGGGATAAACTCCCTTAAAATCAACCAAGGTATTTCGGCTCTTTTCGTTAGCTATATGTATTTTCCTTAAACTCATTTTTTATTTTTTTTAACCAAGATTGCGGCAACTCTTGTTTTAATCTAGTCCCAACGGGCTAAAGCCCATTTTACAGCACCAACGGGCTAAAGCCCGTTTTACAGCATCCCAAAATCAAAGTCATCTTCATCATCATCTTCTACTGAATCATCCACGACCTTTTCTAGACCAATAAATTCAAAAGGGCTAATGCGTCCAATCACCATAAAAACATGCCCCCCACTTTCCAGCAAAAAAGCATCATCATTATCATAATCCGTTCTATAATTGAACTTAAAATAAAGCACTTTATTCTTTTTTAGGGACTCCAGCAAACCAGACAAATCCGTATCGTCCCCTTCGGGATTTAATTGATAAGTCGCTTTTACATACATTTGGAGATAGTCTTCTATCGTAGCGGGCTGTAGCTCAATTTTTTCCAAATCAAAAGAAGATAAGATTTTTTCAATAGGCTTCCCGTCTCTATCTACCATTTTCATGCTTGAAGACGGCACATACTCATTTTTTGCATTCAGATAGATATATCCGACACTACCTTTCGGCAAAATATGCTTACCATCATCCGAAATCGTCGCCAATTCACATTTATTACCTTCTTCATCCTTGACTTCTACTTGCGTAAAACCATATAACTTCTTTCGATCTAGTTTTTGAATACTCAGTGAAAACTGGTTCCCGTCAAAACTAAGATTTAATGCTCTTGCCATTATTTATTTTTTAGTAACTATTTGCTTCCAATATGCCTTGTACGACCAATCGACCAAATTGCTCCGCAAATTAGTAATTTTTATTAGAACCAATACAGAATCTTTAGAAATGATGTTGTTGAGTTGATATTCGCCTTCTGACTGAAGAACATAGAAGCGGTCAGGTAAGCTCAATTGTTCAGATGTTCAATCGTTGAACATGAATAATTAAGATGCTTCTAGGGATGATGCATAATATTCTTTTCGACGGGCTAAAGCCCATCTTACTTGGTGGCAGCACGTTGCGGCATTGAGTGATACCCAAGTCGTGGGCGGCAGCACCTTGCTTTTTGACGGGCTAAAGCCCATCTTACTTGGTGGCAGCACGTTGCGGCGTTGCGTGACACCTAAATCTCGGGCGGAAGCACCCTTTTCGACGGGCTAAAGCCCATCTTACTAGGGTTGCCCAGTTAAAATATCGTCCACTCCCAGCACAGGACGCTGACAAGCATAATTCTGGCAAACATAAATCAAGGCTTCTTTCTCCGCTTTTTTTCCCTTGAGCAAAGGCAATGAATCATCTTCTTGCCTACTTGCCACGACAATCCGATCAGGCAGATACAAACCCAATAGCATACTCACTTTTTCAAAAGCATTTTCTCCGATGATGGCAAATTCTTTAAACCCATGATGCGCCCCCAAAGCACTATTCAACCAAGCAGGAAAGGAAAGCGGATATTTTTCTAAAGCCCCTTTGGAAGAACCAAGCATCTTGCTGGCTACATCCAAGTAATTAGGCTTATCCAACAAAAGACCAAGGCGATTTAGGTTAGCGATCATGATGGCATTGGTACTTGGAATTTCCGAATCGTAGATTTCCTTTTTGCGTACAACGACATCTTGCTGCTGACTGCTCGTTGCAAAGAACAGATTAGTATCCCTATCATAAAACTCCTTAAAAATCACTTCTACCAACACTTCCGCTTTCGCTAAAAACCGCTGATCAAAATCCAACTCATACACAGCCAATAAAGCATCAACCAATAAAGCATAATCCGTTGATAATCCATTAATTGAGACGTTTCCATTCATATAAACATGAAACAGATGTCCATCCTTATCTAAGAAATTATCTAACAAAAAATGGACATTTTTTAAGGCAATATTCTTGTACTCTTTTTTGCCCGTAGCCTGATAAGCCAACACAAACCCCTTGCACATTAGGGCATTCCAATTTAGAAGTATTTTTTCATCTCGGTGGGGTCTTATTCTTTTATTTCGATGCGCCAGTAATTTTGCGGAAGCAGCATCCACTTTCGTTAAAAAAGCATCATCATCGACATCTTTTGGACACCATAAAATATTGGTGCCTTCCCAATTACCGAACTTCGACACCCCCCAGTATTTGGCCATTTCCTTGGCATCTTTGCCTAAAACCCGATCAAATTCCTTCTTAGACCAAGTATAAAACAAACCTTCTTCTCCTTCTGTATCCGCATCTAAAGCGGCATAAAAGCCGCCATTTGAGTCCGTCATCTCCCGTATGATAAATTCCAAGGTTTGCTCCAGCTTACGCAAAATAAAAGGCGCTTTGTCCTGTTTATATTTTTGCGCAAGCAGCATCACCAACAAGGCATTATCATAAAGCATCTTCTCAAAATGCGGCACCAACCAAGCTTCATCTGTCGCATATCGAGCAATGCCCCCACCGATTTGGTCATAAATTCCACCATTGAGCATTTTGCGTAAGCTAAAATCAAGGTGCGCCTTCGCCTGCTGGTCTTGGTCGTAATAAACCATCCGCTGCAAAAAGGAGAGCGTCATTAAATTAGGAAACTTAGGCGCACGACCAAATCCACCGTTTTGGGCATCCCCACTTTCCAAAATATCCTCCAAAATCATGCGAAAAAATGCATCATCGAAGTCCTTTTTGGCGGAAGCTGGCTGCATCAATAAAAAGCGATTATCTCCCCCCTTAATTCGTTGTAAAATCTTATCTGCTTGACTATCAACAGCATCCCGATTTTCATTAAAATTATAGGCAACAAAATTCAAAGTCTCCATCCAAGATGGCTGCCCCGAACGCGTCACTGGCGGAAAATAAGTCCCCCCATGAAAAGGTTTTAAATCGGGTGTCAGAAAAATATTCAACGGCCAGCCCGCCGTCCCCGCAATAATCTGGCAAGCATCCATATAAATAGCATCCAAATCGGGGCGTTCTTCTCGATCGACTTTGATGCAAACAAAAAGGGCATTCATATAGTCCGCAACTTCCTGATTTTCAAAGGATTCGTGCTCCATGACATGGCACCAATGACAAGTAGAATATCCAATGCTTACCAGTATTGGCTTGTCTTCGGATTGCGCTTTTTGGAGCGCTTCTGCTCCCCATGGATACCAATCCACGGGATTATTGGCATGTTGTTGTAGATATGGGCTGGACGAATCTTTTAGCCGATTCATTAATGAACATCTTGAGAGTAAGCGATTACTTTTAGGACTTCAGGAACATTGGAAGTCACCGCACGACTGATACCCGCCCGCAAGGTCATTTCAGACATACTACAGGAGCTACATGCCCCCGTATAGCGCACCACCAATACTCTATCGTCTCGAAACTCTACAATTTCTACATTCCCCCCATCTGCAACCAAATGTGGGCGTACCGTATCAATGGCTTTTTCGATTTTTTGAAGTAATTCAGGTTGTTTACTCAAGGACATAGAAGTTTATATTTTGCCAATAAAAAGGATTGCTTATGATTAAGTGGTAATATTTACCACGGTGGTAGGTGCTTTAGAAGTCACTCTGTCTTCCACCGACTTAGTCAATCGACTAGCCAAAGCATCAAAAGGTGCACGCATAGAATCCGTCAAAGCGGCTGGCATGCCTGCATCACCGCCTTCTCGAATACCCATGACGATAGGGATTTGTCCCAACAACTCTGTATTGCCCAATTTGGCTAATTCTGCTCCCCCTCCTTGACCAAAAATAAAGTATTTATTATTGGGTAATTCTTCTGGCGAGAACCAAGACATATTTTCTATAACGCCCAAAATCGGAACATTCACACTATCCAAACGGAACATATTCATCCCTTTCAACGCATCTGCTACGGCAACATCTTGTGGAGTCGTGACCATGACCACGCCTGTCACAGGAGCCGTTTGTACCAGTGTCAACTGAACATCCCCTGTCCCTGGCGGTAAATCAACAATCAAATAATCCAATTCTGGCCACATACATTCATTAAAAAATTGTTGCACAATCGTGGATAATTTGGGTCCACGCAAGACCACTGCTTGCTCGGGTTCAATGATAAAACCAAGAGACATCACAGGAATACCATGACGTACTAAAGGCACCATCATCGGACGTCCATA
>CAYTLX010000135.1:0-2775 GCA_964438645.1 uncultured Saprospiraceae bacterium
ATGATAATATATGCGGATACGATGGTTTGTGTGGATCTTAGTGAACTGCCGCAGGCTGTTGAGAGTTTTGAGACTATCTGTCAGGATGAGCCTGGAAAGGCGTTATTTCAGGTGAGTATGTCGAGTTATTGTGTAGAAATCAATGCTTATGACTATAGCACAGATAGTTTATGTTTTGCCTTTTGTGATGATCAGTTTTGTGATACATTAGTCCTTGCGGTAAATATTATCCAAGACACTACCGCCTTACCTGTTGCTAATGATGATAATGAATTTGGTGTGCTTAATCGTCCTGTTGATCTCTATCCTTTGGACAATGACTTGGTCAATGGGGTCGTGGACTCCGTGTCTATTAGTATCCCACCAGTCAATGGGACGATAGTAATCAATCCCGACTTTTCTTTCACTTATACGCCCAATAGTAATACTTGCGAAGTGGTGGATAGCTTTACTTATGTACTTTTCAACAAAAATGGCACAGATAATGCAGTGGTAAAGATAGAGATTCTTTGCGATGAAGTGACTGTCTATAGTGCTTTATCTCCTAACGGTGATGGTATTAATGATTTCTTGTATATACAAGATATTGATAATTACCCTAATAACCATGTTATCGTGTATAATCGGTGGGGTAATGTGGTCTTTGATCGAGAAGGATATACGAATAGTGACCCATGGGATGGACTGTGGGAAGAAGCGAATTTACCTGTTGGTACCTACTATTATGTCATTGTTTTGGCTCCAAGTAGTCTGAAAACATACAGTGGGTACATTCAAATTAGTAGATAAATTTAGTTGGATAAAATAGACCCTAATATAACTAACAAAAAGAACATGAAACGTACAAATTTTTTGGTTTTAATCATGCTACTTATCAGTGTGAGCACTTTTGCCCAACAGCAGAGTATGTTCACCAAGTACATGTTTAATACACTCGCCTTTAATCCTGCTTATGCGGGGTCTAGAGAAGCCCTTTCGGGCAATTTGCTCTATCGGAATCAATGGATGGGCTTAGAAGGTGCACCCGTTACCCAGACTTTGGGCATACATTCGCCGATTAAACCACGTGTCGCAGTAGGATTAATCATCGTTAATGACAAGATTGGACCCACAAGTTCTACTAGCGTAAATGCTATTTATGCTTATCGGATGGAGTTTGGTAAAGGAAAGTTAGCGATAGGATTTCAAGCTGGCGCCTTAAACTGGCGTGCGGATTGGGATAAGCTAAGATATAGAGATCCGCAAACCATAGATGACGCCTTTAGTGGCGGCAATGAGTCCAAGTGGTTTCCTAATTTTGGCGCAGGGATTTATTATAATTCGAAACATTTTTATACGGGCTTTGCGACACCAGGCTTGTTGGAGACCAAATTGAATACGGGGTCTTCTTATGATTTGAGTGCCAAGTTATATCGCCACTATTATTATAGTATAGGTGGAGCGATTCCTATCGCAGGAGATATGATTGTTTTTAAGCCTTCTGCTTTGATTAAAGGAGTAAATGTCTTTTCATCAGGTAAAGAAACGGCCAATAAAGTGAGTGCTCCGGTTGAATTTGATATTGATTTTGGTTTCTTATTTTATGATACTTTTTGGTTAGGGACTTCTTTTAGATCTTCTGTCGAAAAATTTACCAATCAGTCTAGTAGTTATGACTCGGCAGATATTTGGACTTCTTTTCAGATGCGTAATGGTTTGCGCATCGGTGCTGCTTATGACTATTCTTTGACAAAAATCCAGACCGTCTCTAAAGGTAGTGTGGAGTTAATGGTCGGCTATGACTTCAATTATCATGATGCGGCTCTGGCACATGTGAGATACTTTTAGAACTTAGAAGTACTTATGAGTCCATACGAGTGGTTACCGCAGCGGCATTTGATGCTTTCGCATCTCAATGTCGCTACGCATCTCTACTCTTGCGACTTGCATCAATGTCACGGGCGGTAGTATAACTCGAAAGTACTCTTTTAGTGCTTAAAGAGTCCCCCTTAACTCCTGTTCTCGTTCAATAGACTCAAAAAGAGCTTGGAAATTACCTTTACCAAATGACTCGGCGCCTTTTCGTTGGATGATTTCGAAGAAAACGGTAGGTCGGTTCATCACAGGCTTGGTAAAGAGTTGCAATAAATAACCTTCTTCATCTCTATCGATTAAGATATTTAGTTTCTTAAGTTCTTCCATGTCTTCTTCTATCTCTCCTACGCGATCCGTTACGGTGTCGTAATAGGTATCAGGCACATATAGAAATTCGATTCCATTTTTGCGCAAGCGACTCACCGTATGGATAATATCATCGGTCATCAAGGCAATGTGTTGTACACCGGGTCCTTTATAGAAGTCTAAATATTCTTCAATTTGAGACTTTTTGAGACCTTTGGCGGGTTCATTAATGGGGAATTTGATGTACCCATTGCCATTGCTATTAGTGACCACTTTGCTCATCAAAGCCGTGTATTTGGTGGATATATCCTTATCATCAAAAGTAATTAATAGGTTGAAACCCATTACTTCTTGATAAAATTTCGCCCATTTGTCCATTTCGCCCCATCCCACATTTCCGACACAATGATCCACTACTTTAAAGCCGCAAGAAGCATCTTCTCTAGGACTTTCTTTGATTTCGTAACCTGGCAAAAATAGGCCATTGTAGTGCTGTCTTTCGACAAAAGTGTGGATGGTTTCGCCATACGTTTTGATGGCTGCAAGCGTGACGGAGCCATGCTCATCCGAAATAGTATAAGGCTCATAAGCAATCTCTGCACCCCTAGAAACAGC
>CAYTLX010000135.1:2875-6262 GCA_964438645.1 uncultured Saprospiraceae bacterium
GCTCATCCGAAATAGTATAAGGCTCATAAGCAATCTCTGCACCCCTAGAAACAGCCACATCAAACGATCTTTTGGCATCATCTACCCAAAGCGCCAAGTCTTTGACACCATCCCCATGAATGGCGACATGCTTAGCAATTTCATGGTCATCGGATAAGGCGGAAGTCAGCACGAATCGCACTTTGCCTTGTTGCAAAACATAGGATTCTCTATCTGGTACGCCCGTCAAAGGACCACGATAGGCAATGAGTTTAAAACCCAAGCCTGCTTGATAATAGATGGCGGATTGTTTGGCATTGCCGACATAAAATTCGATGTGGTCGGTGCCGTTAATTGGAAAAATATCTGCTTTTGTCATTTTATTATTTTTTTTTTTATGTTTGGGTGAGCTTGCGCCAAAATAGCTAATCACAGCCAAGATTTAAAGTAGTCATCATCAGCGATCTCAAAAGCCCATTCCGTAAGGTCAAGCGGCTGGAAAGTATCTACCATAACCGCTAATTCATTGGTTTCTTTTTTGCCAATACTCCGTTCAATGGCTCCAGGATGTGGGCCGTGTGGGATGCCCATCGGGTGAAGTGTCAACATGGCTTTTTCTACATCATTGCGACTCATAAAGTCTCCAGCCACGTAGTAAAGTACTTCATCCGTGTCGATATTACTATGATGGTAGGGCGCTGGAATGGAATCTGGATGATAGTCATAAAGCCTTGGAACAAAAGAGCATATCACATAATTATTGCCTTCAAAGGTCTGATGTACTGGTGGTGGTTGGTGTATTCTTCCCGTAATTGGCTCAAAGTCATGAATCGAGAAAATATAAGGATAACAATATCCGTCCCAGCCTACGGCATCAAAAGGGTGATATTCATAGACAAAGGGATAAACCATGTCTTGTCTTTTGACAAAAATCTTAAATTCGCCCTTTTCGTCAATTGTCTTTAGGTCTTGCGGCTTTCGGATGTCTCTTTCACAAAATGGCGCATGCTCTAGCAATTGCCCCATATCTCCACGATAGCGTCTGGGGGTCTTGACGGCACTCGTGGACTCTAGAATGAGCAGCCGATTGTCGGTGTCGTCAAAATTAATCTGATAGACCGTACCCCGCGGAACGACCATGTAATCGCCATAGCTAAAAGGTAGTTGGCCATAGACGGAGCTTAGCGTCCCACTGCCTTTGTGGATAAAAATAATCTCATCCGCGTCGGCATTTTTGTAAAAATAATCTTTGGTGCCATAGCGTGGAGCCGCTAGGACTATTTTTATGTCCGAATTGACCATTACGGGTTTGCGGCTATCCATAAAGTCATCTTCGGGCTTGATTTTCATACCGCGTAAGCGTCGGGCATTCAATTGATGGTCTTTGACGATTTTTGGGGCAACCGAATAGGGCTCGCCTACCTGAATCATCTTGGTCGGGGGATGAATATGGTATATTAACGAGTATATATCGCTAAATCCTTCCGTGGAAAATAGCTCTTCTTGGTATAGGTTGCCTGAATCATCTCTGAATTGAACATGCCTTTTTTTAGGGATTTTTCCCAAGGTGTAGTAGTGCATTATTATTCATTTAATTGGTTAGGCTTGGAAGTATGATTTCCAGTGCCAAAGATAATCAATAGAGACGAAATTGTCCTAGTTAGACTCCTTTTTTTTGCGACGATATCAAGTATTGAGCATCCAATAACCCGATTGCTATGTATCTGAATGGTCGTTCGGCTCGTTGTGTCACCAGTATCCAGAAATCTAGTTTTAACTGTATAGTATCAACTCCATCAGCTCATAAAAGTCAACAACGTGCGTAACAAATTGGGAGATTTCCCTACCTTTGGCAAAAAATAAATAGAAGATGAAAATTTTTAAGTTGTTTCTCCTGATTTTGCTCTCCAATTCTATTTTTGCGCAAGCTAATCTACTCCAATCAGGCCCTATGGTCGGATACAGCGATATGCGCGAAGTCTTGCTCTGGGTACAAACCAAAGAGTCGGCAGAAGTGTCTTTTGATTATTGGATTAAAGGTACTAATCGGGCAAAAGTACTTCATACGGCTTCGGCGATGACGTCAAAAGCAGGGGCTTTTACCGCCAAATTAGTAGCAGATGAAGTCCAGCAAGGCCATCATTATGAGTATGAATTATTGATTAACAAAAAGCCCGTGAAGCTGCCTTATCCTACGGAGTTTCAGTCTCAAGAATTGTGGCAGTATCGCCATGATCCACCAAGCTTTACAGTGGCTTTGGGAAGTTGTGCGTACGTCAATGAGCCCGAATATGACCGCCCAGGGCGTCCGTATGGCTCTCATTATGAGATATTTACGGCGATTCATGAGAAGCGTCCCGATGCGATGTTGTGGTTGGGGGATAATGTATATACACGAGAAGGAGACTTTTCAGAGACGGGATTTTATCACCGTTATACGCATACGCGCTCCCTTCCGGAAATGCAGCCATTACTAGCTTCTACGCATAATTATGCGACTTGGGACGACCATGATTTTGGGCCTAATGACTTGGATGGTAGTTTTTTGCTGAAAGATGTGGCATTGCGGACTTTTAAACTATTTTGGGGCAACCCATCCTATGGTATTAATGGGCATCCAGGCGTGACTACTAATTTTACATTTAACGATATGGAGTTTTTTGGGATGGATAATCGGTATTATCGGTCGGCTAATAGTCGAAAAACGGGGGAGCGGACGATGTTTGGGGAAGAGCAATTACAATGGCTAATCAGTCGCCTTGCGGAAAGTAAAGCACCTTTCAAATTTGTAATGGTTGGTGGTCAAGTCTTAAACACAGCCGCAGTTTATGAAAATTATGTGCACTTATTCCCCAAAGAACGGGAGCGGCTCCTAGAGCTCATCGAAAAAGAAAATATTAAAGGCGTGGTATTCTTGACTGGCGATAGACATCATACTGAATTGGCTGGCTATAAAAATAAAGCAGGCAATATGGTCTATGACTTAACCGTGTCGTCCTTGACCGCGGGTACGCCTAGCAAATTAACCGAAAAAAATGACCACTTAATAGATGGAACAGTCGTCTTAACCCAAAATTTTGGCATCTTAACTTTCACGGGCCCACGCAAAAATAGGGTGATGAATATCAAAATTTATGACTCTGTGGGGAAAGAATTGTGGGCTAAGGATTTGGTTGCTGAGTAGTTGCTAGTTGAGTCGCTTCGCTGGTTGAGTCACTCGCTTTGCTCGTTGGTTGAGTCGCTTGCCCTGCGGGCTTCGCTGGTTGAGACGTTCGCTGCGCTCTCTGGTTGAGTCGTTCGCTTCGCTCTCTCGTTGAGTCGTTCGCTTCGCTCTCTGGTTGAGTCGTTCGCTTCGCTCTCTCGTTGAGCGTTCGCTTTGCTCTCTCGTTGAGTCGCTTGTGCTAAGTA
>CAYTLX010000136.1:0-6247 GCA_964438645.1 uncultured Saprospiraceae bacterium
TTTCTATTTGCTGCGCAAATTTTCAGGACGGATTTTGTGGAATTATTGGTTCTTGTGCTGGCGAAGGGCAGGAACACGGATGGGACGGATGAAGCGGATAAGGACGGATTTTTTATTTGCTGCGCAAAGAGTAAATTGCAGACGATTGTTGAGAATAGACATTTGGAGCTAGATACTGGTTTAGGGTAAATATCTAAGGGTCAATGGCTTACAAAAAAAATGAGTAGGACTTATTTAATGCTATTGGGTTAGTTTTTAGTAGGCTGCTTCTTGAGTTAATAGCTCATTGTTTGACGAGAGACAATTTTCCTTCAAATAGAGTATTCTTTTATAGGATAAATATCTATATTTGCAAATAATAAATATTTTGTTTTGCTAATAAGAAGCGTTAGGAACACAATCAGAACACAATCAGAATAGGTGTACTTACATCTTGGGTGTGTTGCTTAGATGGTTCTTTTTGCGAAAGCAAAGCAAATTGGGAATAATTTTTGTGGAGTAAACAAAAAACGTATTTTCTTGAAAATCAAGCGTTTTAGAGATAAAAAACTAGCTTTTTAGAATATTTACGTGTATATTTGTTCACTGAATCGAAGAACAGAGTCGATTTATTGTCTTAAGCTCCCCCCTAATAAATTTCCCAGTTTATTAATTGTTGAATTATCAACGAGAGCAGACTATGAGAAACACACTAAATTGGATG
Source organism: uncultured Saprospiraceae bacterium (assembly GCA_964438645.1). Classification (GTDB taxonomy): domain Bacteria; phylum Bacteroidota; class Bacteroidia; order Chitinophagales; family Saprospiraceae; genus HyVt-613. Next base: position 704 of record CAYTLX010000136.1, read on the forward strand.
TTTCTTGCTATATGTATATCTTTTGTATTGAACCCATTAGATGTATCGGCGAGAAAGACCAAATATTTTCCTATTTATTTTGATGTCAATTCGGCACCAGCACCTAAAAGTGTTTGGATGGCTCCTTTGGCTTGCCCCAATCCACCCGTGATAGCTTCCATTGACCTTACGAATACGTCTTGTGGAAGTAATGTGGGCGCTGTGACCATCAATATGGTGGGTAATGCGACTGATTTTACTTATGCTTGGTCTAACTTGGCCACAACTAATACTTTATCCAATCTTTATGCAGGTTTTTATCGTGTGACGATTACCGATCCTTCTACGCCTGATTGTTCTATTGATACTTTTGTGATTGTTCAAAATACGGATGGGCCGACTGCAAGCCTTTCAGGCATTGTACCGACTACTTGTGAAGCGGCTAATGGTCAAGCAACCCTTTTACCTGCAACTTATAACTACCAATGGGATGATTTGGTGGGGAGCAATACCCGAAATAATTTAAGTAATCGGACTTATTCTGTCACTGTGACGGATCCAGCGACTAGTTGTTATGGTGTCATGACCGTAAATGTTGGCTCGACCAATCCATTGGGTACGACCGTATCTATTACGGAGCCTGCCACCTGTAACCAATCGAATGGCTCTGCCGCTGCAGATGTGACAGGGGGTACTGGAGATTATAGTTATAGTTGGGGTACAATGTCGAGTACGACTACTTTACCGCCAGGAGATTATGTGCTAACGGTGACGGATAATGGCAACGGATGTATTGATTCGGTGGCATTTATGATGCTCAATGCGAATTCTATTGGGACGATTGAGTTGACTTCCGTAAATCCTGCTTCCTGTAATGGTGGAAGTGATGGAGAAGCTATATTTACGACTACGGAAGGGTTTCCGTTTGGTGAGCCTTCGTCGATATTGATTAAAGATTTTGGGGGACTTCCTAGAAATAATGGTTTTCTAACAGCGGGGTCGTATATGGCCTATCTCCTAGATGCTGGGGGTTGTATTGCAGATTCGACGCAAGTCCAAATGACCGAAAATACATCACTTAATGCCGTCGCTAACGTCATTGCGCAGACTTGTACGGTTGGCGGGATTGTTACTTTGGATGTGACAGGTGGTGTGCCCCCTTATACCTATGACTGGGGGGATTTGGCTGGGACAGATGATCCCAAAGATAGAACAAACTTAGTTGATGGTAATTATTCTGTAACGGTTCATGATGACCTTGGCTGCCAATTTGTTTTGGGGGTCAATGTAGGCAATGAATGCGGTACGGGTGCTTGTACGAATCCTGTAATTATTACGGATGTCGTGATTGGTCAATCCGTTTGTGGGTTGTCTAATGGTAGTGCAAAGGTCTTGATTAACGGCAATCCTACGGATTATCTATGGGAATGGTCGCCACAAGTGGGGGTTTTGATTGCGCCTGGCAATGAGCGGCAGTCTTTGGGATTGGGCACTTATTCGGTGACGATTACAGACAAACTAAATAACGCTTGTTTTACGAGCAAATCATTTGCGGTGACCAATAGTAATGGCCCGCAAGCAACGGTGACTTCTACGACGCCAGTAGCTTGTAACAGTACGAATGGGGGCGCCACTTTAAGCCCAGCATCTTTGACCTATACTTGGGCGGATGGTAGTCACCTTGCGGAAAGGACAGACTTAGCCGATGGGTATCATTTTGTCACGGTGACGGATGGGTCTTGCGACAATATTGTGACGGTGTATATTAAAGATACAAAGACTTTGGATGCAAGCTATACCGTAAACAACCAACCCACCTGTGGGCAAAGTGATGGCTCTGTGACCATTACCGCCAATGGATCAGGGAGTTATAGTTATGATTGGGGCTCAGGAGCGACCAATAATGGCATGGCTTCGGGAAATTATGCGGTGTTGGTCTCTGACCTAGTGACAGGTTGTGATACGGTCTTGAATATTATACTCAATGATGAAATTCCAGGGGCTTCAGTGACGATTAACGGGGATGTTTTTACATCTTGTGCAGGAAGTAATGATGGCATGGTGGATTTTACCGTGGATTACTTCTCTGGTTTTGCTGCGCCTGCGACCATTGTAATATGGAATCATGCCGATAGTGTGGTCACCAATGGAGCGTTATTTGTAGGACCGCATTGTGTAGTCGTGAAAGATGCCAACGGATGTATCGCTGGGCAAGCGTGCTTCTTTGTCAATTCGCCATTGGCACTCAATGTGTTTTCTTCGGTGACACCCGTAACCTGTACGGGACAGGGAGCGATTGATTTGACCGTTACGGGGGGAGACGGGGGCTATACTTATGACTGGGCGGATGTGCCTGGGACAGACGACCCCGAAGATAGAATGGGAATTGGGTCAGGTACTTACTCTATAACCGTCACCGACGGGCATGGCTGTACGGCTATCCAAGATGTCATTAATGTAGCGGATATTTGCGGATGTGATGCCTTTGCAGGAACGCTAACGGTGGATAGCACAGATATTTGTGACCAAAAGCCCAATATGTTGATTTCAGCAGTGCCTGACGGAAATGCAGTGGTGCCATCGGGCTATGTACAAAAATACTTTTTGACCAAATTTGCGGATAATATCGTCTATAAGATTTCGGATAGTCCTGTTATATCGGTAGCTGGTTCGGCACGTTTTATCATCCATTCCTTTGTGTATGATCCTGCGGTATTTGATGTAGCGACCATCGAACTTGGGACGACCACTATATTTGAAGTCAATAATCAATTAATACAGGGTGGGGGACTTATTTGCGCAAGCTTAGACATGGTCGGCGCGGAAGTATTGGTTAACAAATGCACGGTCTGCAACTTGCCCCAACCCACCGCTTCTGTGGTTGATGCGCATTGCGGATTTATGGATGGAAGTATCCAGTTAGCCTTTTCGCAAGACACCACGGGCTTTGTTTATAAATGGTCTCCGAATGTAGGTAATACATCATCTATTTCTAATATAGAAGCGGGGGCTTATTATGTGACTGTCAGTGAGTATGGAGATGCCACTTGTAGTATTTCCAAGACGGTTGTAGTGACTAATGTGGATGGGCCTGTGGTGACGATAGATTCGATAGCTCCGACGATTTGTACTTCTGCTAGTGGTTTTTTGCGCCTGTCTCCGCCGACATTGGATTACCTATGGGAAAATGGCTCGGAGAGTTATGTGCGCTCTAGCTTGACGGATACTTTGTACGCCATAAAAGTAACCAACCCATCCACGGGCTGCTTTAGCATGCTGGGTATAGAAATCCAAAAAGAAGACCCATTAGTGGCAAGTTTAGAAATCATCAGCCAGCCCGTATGTGGCTTGAATAATGGACACGCCAAAGTGAACGTGGAAGGTGGTAGTGGTACATATACTTATTCATGGGGTAATTTTCAAGAAAAACAAGATTTGTTGCCTGGGCAATACACCGTGGTGGTGGCGGACACTGAATATGGGTGTCATGATGTGCTGCCATTTACGATGGTCGATGAAGCCAAAAACCTGATTGTACCAGATAGCTTATTTATTGAATCGGGGATTTGTCCTGATGCGTATCCTTTATGCTTAGACCTACCTGCTTCCAATGCTTTTGGATATACCTTTTCTGATAATGGACTGAATTATACGGGAAGTATAGTGGCTTGTGGTACGGATACTTTGTACTATTATGATGCAATGGAGTTTCAGATCGGCTCTTATACGGTGATTGGGAAGTTTAATGGGGTCAGTTATACGGCGCCAGTGATAACGAGTCAGGTGCAGATGTTGGATTCGTTAAAGGCTTGGGATCCATTTAGTGGATGGAAATTGAGTAATGATCGTTTTATAGCGCAGACACCGCAAGCTAATTATGAAGATTTGTTTTTGACGGAGACCAATCTTGGGTTGGTGTCCTTCGTGAAGATTCAGGTAGAAGCAGTAGAACAAGGCATTCAGCTAAAATTTGATCCAGGTACCCATGATATTTTTATTCGAGAAAATGCAACGGGTTGTTTGGATACGCTTTTTGCCCAAATCGACTGCATAACTTGCCTACCTACTTATACAGGCTCAGATACTATATTTGGGGGGATTTGTGGGGTAGATACGGGCTTTTTGTGCTTGGATATACCGCCTAGCGAAATTGCGAATTATACCATTAGAGACAATTGGAATCCATATGATGGCGCCTATTCTGCTTGCGCAAATGACCAAACAGAAATCGCTCTGTCCCAAGGTGGACATACGTTGATTGTGACCAATAATGAGACTTATTGCTCAGATACTTTACAATTGTTTGTGTATTGTGTCCCACCGCCTGATTTTATTATTGACACTTTCCTTTATGAAAATGATTTTGTGAATATCTGTTTAGACAATTCCCTTTTGCAAGGAACGCCTATTTTCTCGCAAGAGTTATGTCAAATTTTGGGGCAACCCAAAGTCTCCAATGAGATAGATTATAGTACTTTTTGTGTCAATATCGGGGGCTTGAAGATAGGGCGAGATACTTTATGCATTCAGGTCTGTGATGATCAAAGTGAATGTACGATGACCTATATTTATGTGGATATATTGCCGCGTATAGATACCGTAAATACTTTTGTGACACTGACAACGACCGATACTTTTTGTATTGATACGACTTTGCTTACGGGGAATTTGGTTTCGGTGGATAATCTATGCCCCAATTTGTCAGGGCCCATTGTAGATGTCAATATCCTAGGCTTGACGGGCTGTATAGAAATGACAGGAATGAATATTGGGGTTGACACGGTTTGTTTGGCGGTTTGTGATAGCTATAATCACTGTGATACGACCATCATTATTATGGAAAGTGACGTGCCGAAGCCCGATACAATGGATATAGAGATGATTATCTATTCAGATACGATGATATGTGTGGATTTTAGTGATTTACCACGACCTGTCGAAAGCTTTGATATCATCTGTCAAGATGACCCAGGCAAGGCGCTATTTCAAGTGAGTATGTCGAGTTATTGCGTGGAAATAAACGCCTATGATTACGGAACAGACAGTCTATGTTTTGCCTTTTGTGATGATCAATTTTGTGATACCTTAGTCCTTGCGGTAAATATTATTCAGGACACGACGGCCGTGCCTGTTGCTAATGATGATAGCGAGTTTGGTGTCTTAAATCGTCCTGTTGATTTGTATCCTTTGGACAATGATTTGGTCAATGGGGTAGTGGATTCTATGGCTATTCTTTTGAAGCCCGTGAATGGAACGGTGGTGATTAATCCTGACTTTTCATTCACTTATACTCCGAATAGTAATATTTGCGAAGTGGTAGATAGTTTTACTTACGCCCTTTTTAACAAAAATGGCACAGATAATGCAGTAGTAAAGATAGACATCCTTTGTGATGAAGTGACCGTCTATAGTGCGCTATCCCCTAATGGAGATGGTATTAATGATTTCTTGTATATACAAGACATTGATGACTACCCGAATAACCACGTAATCGTGTATAATCGGTGGGGCAATGTGGTCTTTGATCGAGAAGGATATACCAATAGTGATCCATGGGATGGCTTA
>CAYTLX010000137.1:0-6158 GCA_964438645.1 uncultured Saprospiraceae bacterium
GATATTGATGGCAATAGGTCATTTTGTACTAGCCATTGATAGCCCTATTGCTTTTTATGCGGCACTAGCCTTATTGATTGTGGGTAATGGTTTTTTTAAGCCCAACATTTCTTCTTTTGTTGGAGAGCTATATGAAGAAGGAGATGATAAAAGGGAGTCGGGCTTCACCATTTTTTATATGGGGATAAATATTGGTGGCTGGTTAGCTCCCCTGCTATGTGGCTGGCTAGGATTAACTTACGGCTGGCATTATGGTTTTGGCTTGGCAGGTTTTGGGATGTTGTTTGGTCTGTGGGTTTTTAAACAAGGGGTCAAAAAAGGGGTATTCGGAGAGAAAGGAGTCATCTCGAATGTTGAAAAATATGAGCAAAGAATTTTTAATATTAAAATAGGAAATTGGATTCCAATAGGGGCCATGCTAGCCATTCCTTTGATGGCGTTAATTGTTCGATACAATGAGTTTGAGCATTATATTGTTTGGGTGGTTAGTTTTGGGATATTTGCAATAATTGCTAATATTTTTGCGAAAGCAAGTCGTGTGGAAAAAGGGCGCTTATTTGTATTGGTTTACTTTACCCTTTTAGCTTGTTTATTTTGGTCTGTTTTTGAGCAAGCGGGCTCGTCGTTGACCTTATTTGCCGAAAGGAATGTGCATTTGAAATTCATCAATGCTTCTCAATCCAATAGCTTAAACTCCGCCTACATCATCCTTCTAGCACTCCCTTTCTCTTGGCTTTGGGGATATTTGTCCAAGAGAAAACGCAACCCCAACTCCCCTTTTAAAATAGGTTTTGGATTAGTCCTAGTAGGGATCGGCTTTTTGGTTTTTGGGTTTTCTGGAAGAAGTCTCGACACAACGGCACACGTACCTATGTTCTTTTTGGCACTAGGTATATTTATTTACACCTTGGGCGAGATGTTTTTATCACCGATAGGGCTGTCAAAAGTAACGGAGTTATCGCCTAAAAAATATCTATCTTTTCTCATGGGGGTATGGTTTTTATCTTCATTCTATGGGCATTATTTTGCAGGAAAAATTGCTAAGTTTACCACCATCGTCGAAGGAGAAGAGAGCCCTTTCTCAAAAGGAATTTTCTCAAACATAACACCAAGAATCACCGGTTTGGACTTTGAATCTGTCCAGCATTTGGACAATGCCCATATCCAACTTTACACCTACCTGTCTGTTTTTACGGGGATTGGTGTAGTGACATTATTAGTGGGTGTATTGGCGGTTTTACTATCTCCTTTGGTGCGCAAGCTAATGGGTGGGGTGCATTAGACGGCGACATCTGGGCTGAGTTCCCCTGCATTTAGTAGATGTGCGACCCAATGATCCGCCCAATAAGGCACTAACGAAGTCCCCTTGGTTCCAAAACCATTGAAAATGCCAATTTGGGGCTTTATCGCATTCGCATCAATTGTTTGGGGAAAACCAATGAGTGGGCGACGATGCCGCACGGTCGGGCGAACGGCGGCGCGATGCTCCAATATCTCGTAAGGAGTGTCAATGATGGAGTCAATTTCAGTTTTTAACCAATTTCTGCCTTCTATGGAAGGAATGCGGTCTTCAAAATCCCAATTATTCGTTGCGCCAGCCCAAAAGATGGTGTCTCCTAGGGGCACTATCGCCACTTTCTTCTTGATGATATTTTCTTCGGGCATATTGGGAATACGTAAAATGAGCACTTCGCCCTTTGTTACCTGAAAAGGCAAATTAATAAAGAGTGGATTATTCATGGCTTCCCAACCTTCGCAAAAAATGATTTTATCGTAAGATGTCCCTTGATAAACGAGCTTGTCTTTACTTTGGATAAGCGCATCATGCTGAAAACTGGCTTCAACTAATAGCCCATCTTCGAGCCATTTTTTCCGAAAGGAAGCAATCATCAAGGCGATATTGGCCCTTGCGGAATGGTGTATGATGCCGACGCCAAAATGGGTCTTTACAGGAAAATTGTTGACATCTTCGGCATCCATAAAATCTAAATACTTTTCATAGCCTTCATTATTCATGCGAACTCCCCAGTTGTTGCTCATCCCAATGTCCGTAAATAATCGCATCGAAGGTAGTTCGTACCAAAGCTTGCATCCTAGTTCCGCTTCAACGTTGGCATAATATTGCTTCGCAACGGGCAAAAGCTCATCCATCATCCAGCTTTTGACAATCCTTCGCCCCGTCACAGGATTGACGACTCCTGCCGCCAAGGAAGAAGAAATACCTTCATGCCCTTTGTCAAGAATAGATACGTTGACCTGTTTTTGGATGAGTTTGTGCGCTAAGATAGTGCCTGCCAGCCCTTGGCCAACGATTAGGATTTTAGGATTTTGCTTCATTTTTTTTCGCCAGAAGTTCATTAATTGCCTTGGTGGCTTTGCGCAAGCGTGTCCGTTTGTTCCCTTTTAAAAGGATAAATGGGCGATTGTTTTTGACCAAAGCGTCATGAAAAGCATCAAACATCTCTTGGCGCAAATCGGGTCTATCTCGCAAGTCATCTTCTTCCCAAGGGGTGTCGATATAGGTCAGCAAGTATAGGTCATATTGGTTTTCTTTGGCGGCTTGCGCCAAGATAGGCTCTACAAACCCGCCATAATAAGTCTCCGAATAGACCATTGTCTCCAAAATATCCGTATCACAAACAAGCACTTTATTGGCTTTTTCCGCAAGGTCATTTTCGAGTGACATTTGACCGATAGCAATGGGAATTAAATCCTTTCGCTCACAGGTCTGGCGCTCGTTATTCCATTTGTCTTGGAGATAATTGCGGGCAAATTCCCGCACCCAAACAGTGTCATAATGCCTAGCCAATTGTCTGGACAAAGTGGTTTTTCCAGTAGATTCTGGACCAAAAAGTACGACTTTTAGGACATTTGAAGGCTTTTGGAGCAATAATTTATAGATGGTTTGGCTCATGATGTTTTTTTGATTCGCCAAAAGGTTTTAGTCTCCAGGCCGGCGATAGTATTTTTGATAACTGAAATAAGCAGCTACTGCCAACGCAACGATTGCCCCCAAAAAGTAATAAATCCATGTTGGTGTGGGTGGTGGATCTCCCTTTGCGTAAGAATGTAGCCCCGCAAGATAAAAGTTTACACCTAAATAAGTCATAAGAATCGATGAAAATCCAAAAACCGATAATGCATTAAACGTAAAACGATTGCGCAAGCCAGGTACTAGGCGTACATGTAAAATAAAGGCATAGACCATGATGCTAATTAATGCCCAAGTTTCCTTCGGATCCCAGCCCCAATATCGCCCCCAACTCTCATTGGCCCACTGCCCACCCAAAAAGTTGCCAATCGTCAACATGACGACACCGACAGTCATCGACATCTCGTTTATATAGGTGATTTCTTTGATTTTAGCCCCTAGTCTAGACTTGTTGCGGTCATTGGTCAGCACCATAAATAATAGCCCGACAACACCTAATATCATACTCAGGGCAAACGGCCCATAACTAGCCACAATAATCGACACGTGAATCATCAACCAATAAGAATTAAGGACAGGGACTAAGTTCTCAATGGCTGGATCCATCCAGTTCCAGTGGGCAATCATCAGCATCATAGAGGTCAAAAAAGCGGTAGCACCCATGGTCAACGGGGACTTGCGCCCAAAAAGCAACCCAAAAAACATTGTTGCCCAAGCCACATAAATCATCGATTCGTAGGCATTAGACCAAGGTGTATGCCCACTAATGTACCACCTTACTCCCAAGCCCGTTGTATGCAATGCAAACAACCCAACAATAATTATCATGCTTATTTTAATCAATGAACGAATCACTTTTCCATCCTTAAATAGCTGAAAGATGACAAAAAAGAAAAGCAATGTTCCCACGTACATATAGTAGCTAAATAGCTTCTTGAAGATGTCGTATTTGTTGTATTTTATCTCTAAGTCCACTTGTTTTTGTGTCGGCATGACGGCGCTGCCATAGCTGGCTTGAAATTTATGGATACCATTTAGTAAGTCTTTCGCCAATTTATCGTCTCCATCTTCCTTGGCTTTCATCATGCTTTGGGCGTATAGCTGAAACACACTAGAAACAAAAAGAGAGTCATCTCCATGGAAGGCTTGTGCGGCATCCATTGGAGCATACCATTTGTTGGTTGGATCATCCTTTGCAGGAAAAAACCGAAGCCCATGTTCTCGTTCGAGCACGCCATAAAGCAAATTGACTCTTTGGTCTATCGCCACAACACTCTTGTCAAAAGCCCCTGGAATTCTCTTTTTGCTAGCAGCATTGGTATAAGAGAGCAGCTTATATCCCCCTTTGTCATCAAAAAAGTCCATCAATCGGGCATATTTTTGATCTTCAGGTACGCCTAATATTTTTCTTACTTTTTTATTTGCGGGCTTCATGTAGATAACGGGGACATAGTACCAAGCTCTAGGATTAATCACCATGGATGCTAGTACTTGGTCGGCATTTAAGCCATGGTAAGTATCATGTTTGGTGAGCTTGCGCAAAAGTTCTGACGAGAATGTATTGACGGGCTTCATCCGTCCACCTGCATCTTGAATAACCAGCCGTCCAAATATTTCTGCTTGGTCTAGGGGTATCGCAGTTGCCTGCAAAAAAGTATCAATATTGATGTCCGTTTCATGTGCTTGCGCAAAAACAGAGTGAGCCGGAAGTAAAAATAATAATAAAATAGCCACTTGTTTCGCTCGGAGTTTTCGTAGCTTTTTACGCAAGTCACTAAATCGAGTGCCTGGCATAAACAAAATGAGTAATAAACCCAAATACAATAAGCTATATCCAATATAGGTCAAAGTCGTACCCAAAGAATCATGATTGACCGAAAGTCTAGTCTCTTCTCCTTGCGGTGTAATAGAATAGGAAGATTGAAAAAATTTGTAGCCTTGATACGTCAAAATATTATTCATAAAAATCCTAAAATCGAAATTTTTATTATTGGGTTTGTCTATGACGGTCACTTCGCTAGCATACGACATCGGGCTTTTTGAGCCAGGGTAGCGGTCTAATTGGAAATCTCGCAACTTGATAGAAAAGGGCAGTTCGATATATCTCGAGCCGTAAGCTACCTTATATTGATGCCCGCCAACCTTTACTTTGGACATCCCATCTACCAAAAATTGTCCACCTAAGACAGACACTTCTTTTGTCTCGCCATTGGCGGTTAGTTTGAGTCCGACCATATCTTTTGGGAAATAATTAGGGTCATCGCTCTTGTATGCTAACACGCCTTTTTGGGGAGTAGAAGGCACGACAAACGATAACGGCCCAAGGTTATAGAGTGCCCGAAAGTTAAAATCTTGGATACTATCAGCCGATACAGTCCCTTTAGTTTGGGAGCGCATCACCATATAATCTCCATCATAAGACGTTTGGAGTTTTATTTGGCCGTTTTCTTCAAAAAAGTTAACCCCATGAAAATCCTTTTGCCGCCCCGTGCTAAAAATAACGGGAATGTTATGAATGGCTTTGCCCGAATTATAAGGAATAAAATGGTCATTTCGCTGGCCGCCAGATTGCTCTACGATATGAATATAGGTCGCTCCAGTGTCGCTCGGTGTAAGCACTTGCTTTGCATTAGGAATATAGTCCGCAAATTCGATTTTTACTTGACCGTCATCACTTTTGGTGACAAAATGATTGTTTCCGAGCTTTCCCAATAAAATTTTCTTGACAATCACATCTTTTCCCTTGTCATCGGTTACAGAAATATACACCTTCTCGGTCAAAAATTTATTAGAAGATGCTCCTTCCTTAATCGGCATGATGCCTTCGTAAGAGATGTATCTAGTGACCCATGCCCCTGCGATAATCAGGATAAAAGCCCCATGAAAAAGCAAAACGGGCCATTTTTCCCGTCTAAATAATCGATACTTAAATACATTCCCAATAAAATTAATCATAAAAAACAACATGATTAATTCAAACCACCACGAAGCATAGACGAGTTTGCGCGCCGTCGGTGTGCCATAATCATTCTCAATAAAAGTAGCCACAGCCATGGATGCTGCAAATACTAGAAATAACACGGCCATGAGCTTGGTCGAAAATAGGAGGTCAAATATTTTTTTCATGATAGGGTCACTTGTTAGAATGTTCGATATAACCAAACAGAACAAAGGTAGCTTTTTAAAGTTCAAGTTGAAAAAAATATGTGATTTTTAATTATCTCAC
>CAYTLX010000138.1:0-6155 GCA_964438645.1 uncultured Saprospiraceae bacterium
ACACCTTCAAATTTTGCCTTAATCAAGGAAGAAGTTGGAAGCGTGGCAGGCTACGTCGGAGTTTTCAATTTTTCACCGAAGTATTGATAAAAAAAAGTTGACTATTGATAGATAATATTTTATCTTTGCAATCCAAAATCAGGGCCTATAGCTCAGTTGGTTAGAGCACCTGACTCATAATCAGGTGGTCCGGGGTTCAAGTCCCTGTGGGCCCACATAGAAGACCGTCTCGTTTGTAGGCGGTCTTTTTTTATTTAGGCTAGTTCTATTTATTTGCTGCTCTTTTCCACAGCCCCAATAATGCCTTCAATCATCGTATCCGCATCAAAAACAGGATAACCTGCCAGCCCCATCCGTACAATCACCAAATCTTGACTAGGCAAAATATAGACATATTGCCCTTGATACCCATCACAATAAAACATATCCTTGGGACTTTTGGGATATTCTCCACCTTGGTTTAACCAAAATTGGGCGCCATAATCCCCATCACTTCCTTTGGCAGGCTTAGCGGTGTATTTTACCCAGCCTTGCGGCAAAATACGCTCCCCATTCCAAACGCCATCATTTAGGTATAATAAACCAAATTTGGCCCAATCACGTGGCGTCGCCCAACCATAAGAAGAGCCAATAAAACATCCAGACAAATCGGTCTCCAAAACCATAGATGTCATACCCAATTTATTAAACAATCGCTTATAGGGAAAATCCAAATACGCTTCTGGGGTGTCAAATTGTTTTTGGAGCAATCCACAAAGCAGATTAGTTGTGCCCGAAGAATAAACCCAATGCTCCCCTATCGGAAAAGCCAATGGTTTTTGGCGCTGCACACTCGAAACGTCTTCTGCTTCAAAAAGCATTTTCGTCGCATCCGAAATCGAACCATAATCTTCTGTCCACTCCAAGCCACTATTCATTTGCAAAAGATTATGATAGGTAATCGGTGCGCGCTCATCATCCGCCCAATCCTTTAGCCCAACTGGCTTATGGATATCGACCTGACCATCTAAAGAAAGGATGCCATATAAGGCATTGACCAAGCTTTTGGACATAGACCATCCCAAAAGCGGCATCTCTTTGTCAAATCCTGGCGCATACTGCTCGGCTATTATTTTTCCTTTATGCACCACGACGATTGCTCTAGTTTTCTTCACCTGCTCACCTTTCGCATCAAATGCTTGATTCACCACTGCTTGCGCCTTTTCATCCCAATGCACATTTTCTTTTTTGCCGTAAGGCCATAACAAGGTATCACTTAATGTACTTCTGGTGGGAACAAAATCATTATTAGCTGGAAAGGCGCCATCTAGCCCAAGTAAAACACAGCCTAGCCCCTTGCGGTAAATGGCTTTTCGCTTGCGCAAACCAAAAATACTGGAGACCACAGATTGATTGGCTTCGTCAATACTATTTTTTGCTTGGCTAATCACATCAATATCATTGTCATTCTGCTCAACAGATGCTTGATCACGATGCCCTACAAAATGACAAGAACAAACACTGTGTGCCGCAAAACCCGTAATAATTGGTGTCTTAGGGTAAAAAACAAAAAAGAACACACCTAGCACCATCACCACCAAAAATAAAGAAATATATCCTAAAATCTTTTTCATTTTGTCTTTTTTAGTTCTTTTGTAGGTTTTGTTCTAAACAGTTGAGTCCATTCCAAAAAAGCAATATGCATTTTTGTTTGGAGAATCCACAAAATTTTATTCTGTAGGCTACATATTTCATCAATGATTTTTGACAGGTTTCAGTTGAACAATTGCACGATTGCACAATTGAACAAAATAAACAATTACCTTTGGCAACTACAACACCAACAGCTCCATCCAAACAGGCTGATGATCTGAATATTCAAAATCTACATTAATTACCTTGGTCTTTACCGCCCGCAAATTTGGCGAAAGCAAAAAGAAATCAATAGTCGTCACCGGGGTCTCGCCTTTGACATAAGGGTCTTTTACGCTCCTATTGGTTGGAAAATCAGGCGCATAGACCCAAACCCATCCTTCGGGAAAAGCATCTGTTGCAATAGGAATCGCTAGTTTCGTAGTATATCCAGGTTGATAAGTCTGGGGTCGAAAACCTGGCGGATTTTGATTCCAATCGCCCCCCAACACGACATAGTTGCCTTTTTGGTAGGCATCCATGGCTAATTGTTTGATAAAAGCCATCTGTTGTTTTTTTAGCTCTCCCCCTTTGTCAAAAGCGGAGTTATGGACATTCATCACCACCAGTTTTTTCCCATTTTTCATTGGAAACTCATGATAGGCCACGCAGCGGTCTAGTTGAAAGACCCGTGTAGGCCAACTATAACTGCCTGGTAATTGTAATCTAGTGACAATATCCGGTTGATACTTAGAAAAAGTCCCTAATCCACCGACCACTTTTCCATAGACATTCCATGGCTCTAGGACGGGCAAAGGCACTCTTTTTACATTATAATTAGTGGCAAAACTAGCAAAACTTTTGGGGAGCACTTTATGAATGCCTTCTAGTTGATTGCGATGATGCCCCCTTTTGGAGTCAATATCTACTTCTTGCAGCAAATAAAAATCAGCTGGATTACTTTTTATCGTTTTTTGGATACCTGCAAAATACATATCTGATGTGGCCTTATCTGGTCGAACCGAACTATTGCCAGAGCGTAAGCTGCCTTCATCTTCATAGAAAAAATCGGATTTTGCCCCGAGCCCACCGTAGCCGATATTCCATATAAAAAAAGTCAAACTACTATCCCCAATCTCTGCAACTTCCGCATCAAAACTGGGCTTAATCGCAATAGTATCTTGGGGCTGATAATCTGTCAGCGTGGCATGTAGAATGGCACCAACCACATACAACAAGAACAAACCAACCAAGGTAAAAATAAGTCTCAATCCTTTCCTAAGTGGGGATTTCTTTTTCATAACTGCTTTTTTATCCATACAAGATTCGTAAAGATAGAAAAAAGAAGCGCAAATTTATATTCTTTGAACCACAATCTAGATTTACCACTAATCTCACTTGCAACAACTGAACGTCCGAAGGACAATTAAACGCCCAAAGGACAAATTAACGTCCGAAGGACAAATTGAACGCCCAAAGGGCAACCTACCGCAACAAAGTAATATCTCCACGATAAAGGAGTTTCACCCCGTCAATAAATTCGACTTCAATCAAGTAAATATAAACACCAGGATTCATAAATTTCCCCCTATACATTCCATTCCAAGACTCCGAAGAGTTATCTCTTGGCAAGAAGTCTTTGGCTTCATAGACGATTTCGCCCCATCGGTCATAGATATTCATGAAATTTACTTGCTTTACGCCGATGCCTGTTTTGGGAAAAAAGACATCATTAAATCCGTCATTATTGGGCGAGAAGATATTAGGGATATAGACATTTCTATTTCTATCCACTTCTACTGTTGTTACCGCTTCCGCAGAACAACCATTTGCATCTACAACCACTAAAGTATAGTTTTGATCATGGGTCAAGCCAACGACCTGCGGATAAAGCAAGCTATCTGGCATCAAATAAGTCAACGGTGTCCAATAAAAAGAATCAATCGGCAAAGTGGAGCTAATGACTGGATTCAACTGCACACTATCTCCTAAATCTACGACAATATTTGGGGGTAGATTGACAAAAATCTCATCTGGCTCCGCAATAGAGACATCTAGCTCTGTATTACACTCATACACATCAAATACACGAATACTATGATCCCCCGCAAATACTGGAAAGTCTAAGCTAATACTCTTGGGTGGGCTATAATCAACCGAGAAAGTATAAGGCCCACCAGAGCCACCGATAACGGTATCAATCGATATGACTGTCTGGTAACCATAACACTCTGGCTCTAGGACAGGGTTTATCGTTGCGGATATTGGTGGATTTTCCGAAAGGACATGTGTCAATGATTGGGTGCATCCCTTACCATCAGAAACCGTCACAGAATAGCTACCTGCCGGCAAAAGCGAAGCTACATTGGAATCTGAAATATTCGGTGTCCATGCATAAGTATAGCCCGTACTCGGATTCCCACCTACAGGCTGAACAAATATCTGCCCCGTAGAGTCTCCAGCACAATACACATCTACGGTCTTCGTCAAATCAAGCAATAACTCCAAGGAGTCTGGTTCATCTATCACTACATGAAAAACTTCTGAACAGCCTACGCCATCTGTGACCACTAAGTCATAATTACCTGCAGGAACATTGGTTAAATTGGGACCGGATTGACCAGAAGGTGACCAACCATAAGAATAAGTCGTACCCGTACCACCCGAACCTATCGCCACAATACCACCATCACTATATCCGTAACAAGACGAATTGGTAATAGCCGTAGTCACCATGATACTATCTGGAGCGGGTATAAAAACAGTATCTTTTACATTACAAACACCATCACTCACTATTACGGTCTTATTGCCTAATCCAAGATTCGTTGCGGTACAACTTACAGCACCTAAGCAAGAATACCCTGACCAGTCAAAATTAAAGCTACCCGTTGTCCCATCCGAATACATTGCCGTACAATTAGCACTACCGTCTAAGGCGGAGCCATCAAAACAACTTACTCCTTGCAATAAGGTAATGTCAGTCACAATGGAAGGCGGGTCTAACAATGTAAAGGTCGCATTGATAGGCGGACAAGAACTTGTATTTCCAGTAATGGTCACATTGTAGGTGCCCGCAGGAATGTTAAATAAGACACTGGTATGATTCGTATTGTCATAATCCCAGGCAAAATCATAAGTCTCTGTTGGGTTGCTCATTTGTAGAATAATCCGTCCGTCTGCATCTCCTGGACAAGTGGGAGTTACGTAGGTCGTATCTTGTATAAAGAAGCCTTGTGTTGCCACAATGCTATCTTTGGCTATTGCGGTACAACCATATTCATCGGTTACATTCAACGTATAGATACCGACACCTATATTGGTATTGTTAGCAGTCGTCACATTATCATTGCTCCAACTATAAAAAAGTTGTGTACCGTTACCGCTGGTCACTGTCGGTGTCAAACTACCATCCGTATTGCCTGGACAAGCCACATCCACCTTGGCAATATTAGTTATTACAGGTGGAGTCGGTGGCGATACTGTATAAGTGGCTGATTTCGTACAACCATTGGCATCTGTTACTACTACGGTGTAATTTGCTGCCGATAGCCCATTGATAGTCGGGGTAGTCAATCCGCCTCCCCAATTGTAAGAATAGCCTCCAGCGCCACCACTAGCCGTAATTGAAATAAAACCATCCATCCCAGCACCATTACAAGATTCATGACGAATGCTATCCAAAACAATATTCATCGAATCGGGCTCACTTAATGTCACACTGGTGCTATCAATACATCCATCCCCATCGGTCACGGTCACTTCATATAAGCCTGGCGCCAATGAACTTGCGACAATAGAGTCAACTGTGGGTTTATTCGTAGCCGTAACCGCAGGGCTCCAAGCATAGGTATAAGGCAATGCTTGTGTTCCCCCAATATTACTTGCTTCACCAAAAATCATCCCGTCATCGCTACCAAAACAGCCGATATCCTGACCTGTCACAGCCAAGCTAATTACTTTTTGATAAGCTAAGTCAAAGGAATCCGAAACTTCACAGCCATTGTCATCGGTAACCGTAATATAGTGCTTGCCTTCTCCCAAGCCTGATATTAGGGACGAAGTATTTGTGTTAGTTCCTACGTTGTCCCAGTTGAAGGTGTAGTCCCCACCTATTGTTGGTGTCCCCCCACTAGGTGTCACTTCTATCTGTCCATTATTCACCCCTTTACAAGAAGGGTGTGTCACTACTGGATTGATTTGAATAATTGGTTTTTGAGTAATTTTCTGAGAAGAAGAAGCCGTACAACCTGTAGGATCTGTCACGGTCACTGCAAAAAAACCAGACGGAATCGTGTCTTTACATTGCGCTGTGCTGCCACTATTCCATAAAAAAGTATATCCAGCCAAATTGGCTACCTGAATACCATCCACCGAAACAATGGGACAAATACTCATGGTATCTCCGTAACACAAAGTGGTTGCCTGTGGCAAACCTGCTCCTAAATCATGCCCACCAATAACCGTAATAGTTGTATCCAGCACGCCACCCACGGCATCTACAAAGTGCAACAGATAATCTCCCGCAGGCAATCCATTCACGG
>CAYTLX010000139.1:0-6087 GCA_964438645.1 uncultured Saprospiraceae bacterium
ATGGTTTTGTATGTGTTCATGGTTATTTCAAAATTTTACGACTTAAAACGTTTGATAAAGTCTTTGGTGAAGTCGGACAAAACTAGGCGTCCACTGATGGCAGCCCTTTCGGGCAAAAGTGTGTCCCAGTTTTCGGTGCCGGCCCAAAATACTTTTTTGAGCTCAGCCATGGCTTCGGGGCTGTATTTGACAAGTTTTTGCGCAAGCGTGTAGATGTATTCATCCATTTCGGTTGCATGGTCAAAAACTTCCGCAAAAAGCCCTTTTTCCTTGGCCCAATAGGCACTTCTCCAATCGGCAGCGTCGATTGACATAGCGGTAAAGGCGGAGTTGCCAATCTTATGCGCTACGGCAGGTCCGACAACAAAAGGCCCTATTCCAATGGCCAACTCGCTCAATTTGACGGAAGCATACTTTGTGCTTACGCAAAAATCCGTGGCAGACGCAAGCCCGACACCACCTCCTACCGCTTTGCCTTGAACACGACCAATGATGAATTTGGGACAAGTGCGCATGGCGTTGATGACATTGGCAAACCCCATAAAAAAAGCTTTGCCCGTGTCTAAATTTTCGATAGCCATCAGCTCATCAAAACTGGCTCCTGCACAAAAGGTGCGATCTCCTCCACTGCCCAAAACAATGACTTTTGCTTCGGCATTATCACCTGCATCTTGAATGGCTTGCGCCAAACGGGCTAATTGTGCGCCAGGCATCGCATTGTGTGCGGGATGCGCAAATTGTATGTAGGCAATATCGTCTTTGATGGTGGTTGTGACGGTGCCTTGTGGGTTATTGCTCATTTAGTTCAATTTAGGTGGGTAAAGTTAGGGTTTTTTTATACAAGTTTGTGACTTTTGGAAAGTTATAAACTTTCCAAAAGTTCATAAAACAAACGATAGGAGCCCCTAACTGTAATCCCAAAGAATGGGATAATCTTACTAGCAGCACTTCTTTTCTTTATTAGGCTTTGAAACAAAAAAAGGGCTGTCTTACAAAAAGACAGCCCTTTTTAATAGGTTATTTAAGTTTACTTCACTACTGTGAAACTAGAAGAAACACCATTTGAACCAGACAAAATAGTCAGGTCATAATTTCCATTAGCCAATTTGGATAAGTCTAAAGTATGCTTGTAAGCGCCTTTAGCTAAGTTTCCTAAGCTTTCAGAAATAATCACCTTTCCAGAAAAGTCTATCACATTAATTGTGATAGGCATACTTTCAGCCGTAGAAAAATCAACATTCAGAAAGTCTGTAGTTGGATTAGGATAAGTACTTAAATCCTTTAATTGTGGCAATTCGTTTAAACCAACAACAAAGCTAGATTCTACTGATTGTAGAACATATTGGTCGCGAGAAGACTCAAAAATAATCGACGCTCCAAGGTTATTGAAGTTTTCAACAGAGTGCTCTGATGCAAAGTCAATAATATTTGCAGGCTGACCATTAGTGGGTAGTTTATAGTTGCCATTGAATGTGTAAGTATAGTCAAAGTCATAGGTTGTGCCAGCTTCTTTACCAGCAAGGTCAATACCATCCATACCGTTATATAGTTTTTTGACTACATTATCAAATTCCGTTTCACCATTAGATTTTACATTCTTTTTAGTTAGCCATTCCTTGATTGCAATAATCATTTTGGTACCACTGATGATGTCAACTCTAGGGGTATATGAGCCATAAACTCTAATGGACTGATTTGCAGAGTCGATCTGATAAGAAGCTTCTGCATCGATTAATGCACCGATGGCTTGCGCCGAAGCAATATCATTTGCAGTAAGATCATTAGGGTTTAAAGTCTTGACTAAGCCATCAATTTGGGTGGTAGGCACGGCATTAATCCCATAAAATCTTCTTCTTTCAACGGTCTCTGTAGTTGTATAGGGGTCACCACTACCAGGAAAGTCTTGCTGGTATTTTAGAAGAATAGGCTTTACAGTCATGCCTCCTACAACAGATTTTATCTTAGCATTACCAGGTTTACAAGGATTACAAGTAGAGCTTGTAAAAACTTCTAAAACAGTATTTCTGTCTGTATAAGAAGAAGCATCATATACAACCACATCAAAAGTTAAAGAATCATTGGTTAAGTCATCATCTGTACCGCCATTTACATTGGATACCCACATCGTTATAGAGTGTGCTCCAGTACTCCAAGATGGAGTGGTTGGATGAGAAAGCGTTGTGGTTGCTAATGTAGATAAATTAGACACTGTAACATTTTCGGTAACAGCTGCCCCGCCATCCACAGAATAGGATAGGTCGCAACTAGTTACACTAGCTAAACCAAAATTTTGTACATCAAGCTTTAATTTATCTGATGATAACATGTAATTCGGGTTGGGGTTAGATAGTGCGGCCATGTCGTTTGGAGCAAAGCCCTTTATAGAAATGTCGTCAATTAGAAGTAAATACTTATCATTACTTGTGTTTACATAAGCAAGACGAATGGTCATCCCTTGATATGCAGAAAAATCAAGTAGCTTATTGCCCCACTGATTGCTTGCCGCTGGGACTGTTAGTATAGTCGTAAAACTATCGGGTTCTGTTTGTCCAGATGTATTAATTTTTAAGTCATAGCCATCCAAGTAGTCAGAATCAGGGGCGCGTTCTCCCCAAGTGAGCATAAGCGTTTTTCCTGCATCTGCCATTGGAATGGCGATTTCAGAAGTAATCATCCAGTCGTCTGATGTGCCCGCAGGGGAGTACCATGATGTACTCATGGCCGCCTTACTGTTTGAAAGCACCCAGGCATCAGTAACAAAACTCACATTAGCTGCGGGAGTGTTTCCATCTCGATCAACTATAATGTAGTCATTTGGAATTCCGTTAGTAAAATCTTCAGAATAGACATCCTGGGCAGATATAGAACCCCAAAAAAACAAAGTTAGTAGTAAAAAAGTAAAAAACGAACGATTCATATTGTTGTATTTTGTGAAAAGATAGCACAAGATACAATAAATAAAAACATAATTTGTACTCAATTGTAGTGAATTGTCGATTATTTTGCAATTTATGCTAAAATCAGAATTATTCTAAATTGGTCTTTCTAAGGACATTCCTTTGATGGAACCCCAACTACATGGTTTTTTCTCCGTAACTATGCAATGAAAAACCAATAATTATGAATGTTGTAATCCTAGGAAACGGTATTAGTGGAGTCACCGCAGCTCGCCACATTCGCAAGCAAAGTGACCATAAAATTACCATCGTTTCTTCCGAAACCCCCTATTTTTACTCGAGAACCGCGCTGATGTATGTCTATATGGGCCACATGCGCTTTCAGGATACTCAGCCTTATGAAAATAACTTTTGGGAGAAGAATAATATTCATTTGGTGCAAACCCACATCACGGATATTAATTTTGAGCAGAAACAGCTCCTTGCGGAAAATGGAGACAAAATCGCCTTTGATAAACTCATCATTGCCGTAGGCTCTAAGCCGAATAAATTTGGCTGGCCAGGCCAAGATTTAGATGCGGTGCACGGACTGTACCACAAACAAGACCTTGAAGCCATGGAAAGGCATTCAGAAGGACTAAAAAAAGCAGTAATTGTTGGTGGCGGATTGATTGGGCTAGAAATGGCTGAAATGTTTCTTTCTCGCAAGATTCCAGTTACTTTTCTCGTAAGAGAGTCCGATTATTGGCGTATTGTGCTCCCCAAAGAAGAGTCAAAGATGATTAGTAGGCATATTGAGCATCACGGTATTGATTTGAGATTATCGACGGAGCTAAAAGAAATTATTGATGATGGAAGTGGAAAAGCTTGTGCCGTAATCACTAATAAGGACGAACGCATAGACTGTGGCTTTGTTGGACTGACCGCTGGTGTGAGTCCCAACGTTGCTTTTTTGAAAAATAAAGGTTTGAATATCGGGCGGGGCATTCAAGTGAATGAATTTTTAGAGACCAATATTCCAGATGTCTATGCGATAGGAGATTGTGCGGAGATGCTTGCGCCAAAAGCAGGCCGCCGACCTATCGAAGCGGTTTGGTACACAGGACGCATGATGGGAGAGACTGTCGCTGATAATATTTGTGGAAACAAAAAAAGTTATCATCCAGGCATCTGGTTTAACTCCGCTAAATTTTTAGATATTGAATATCAGGTCTATGGTCATATCCCAGGCGATTTGCCAGAAGGCACTCAGACTTTATATTGGGAGCATGCGGATGGAGCCAAAAGTATTCGGATAAACTACAGTGCCAAGGATGGAGTGGTTACGGGTTTTAACTTGATGGGCATACGTTATCGTCACGAAGTCTGTGAGAAGTGGCTTGCGCAAAAAGCAAATATTGAGACCGTGTTAGAAAATCTATCTTTGGCCAATTTTGATCCCGAATTCTTTAAAACCTACGAGTCGGACATCATCTCCCTTTATAATCAACAATCAGGAAGTGCTTTGCAGCCGAAACGCAAAAGAAGTCTTACATCCGTTTTATCCTTCCTAAAATCTAAATAAATGAATACTTTTTCGGTCAACAATAATGGTGTTTGGTTCAAATCAATTAGCAATAAAGGCACCGCTGCTTGGGTATTAGGCGTCATTTTGACGGGGTTTTATATCCTGCTCTATTTTTTTCCTTATTTGCTGGGGCAAGGAAGTGATGGAGCTGCCAACACAGGGATTATTGCGCTTTTTGACCCCCTAAGCTATGCACTCAAAGGGAAGCCCGCTAGTCAATGGTTTTTATACGGTACGCTTTATACTTTGGCTATTTTAGGCTTTGGAATAAAATTTATACGGAAGTATCGCCACAATAAATACGAAATACTTCGGACGATATCGGTCATGTTCTTTCAATTAGGCTTTGCTTTCCTCCTTCCGGAAATACTCCAAAAACTCAACAAGCCCTACTATGACTTTAAGAATATGTGGCCGCTGAATTACTACTTTTTTGATTCGTATAGTATGGATGGGTATTTAAGTAGCGGCACTATTGGTTTGTTTATGCTAGTATGGGGCTTGGTGATGGTTTTTGTGGTGTCTCCTTTTTTGACTTATTATTTTGGTAAACGTTGGTTTTGTTCTTGGGTTTGTGGTTGTGGTGGACTAGCGGAGACCGCTGGAGATTCTTTTCGACATCTAAGTGATAAGTCTGTTAAAGCTTGGAAAATAGAACGCTGGCTGATTCACTCGGTATTGGTTTTTGTGGTGATTATGACCATTGGGGTTTTGTATAGTTACGTCTATGACCATCCTGGAAAATTGTTGGTGACCCGCAATTATCTGACCATCATTTTTCTTGTCGTTTTAAGTTTGGCAGGTATTTTTATAGGCTCTAATCTTTTTAAAGGCATTCAAAAAGCAGATAGAAAAAAAGCCTTAATTGCCATTGGTGCCATCATGGCTTTAGTTGTTGTGGCACATTTGGGCAATCAAAAAAATATTTTATTTATTGATAATGGGCTATTGCGTCAGTGGTATGGCTTTTTTATTGGGGCGATTTTTTCTGGTATTGTGGGCGTTGGATTCTATCCCATTTTAGGCAGTCGGGTCTGGTGTCGATATGGCTGTCCGATGGCGGCTATTTTGGGGATTCAGCAGAAGTTATTTTCTAGGTTTCGGATTACAACCAATGGCGGGCAATGTATTTCTTGCGGAAATTGCTCGACTTACTGCGAAATGGGCATTGATGTGCGGTCTTACGCCCAAAAAGGAGAGAATATTGTCCGTGCTTCTTGTGTGGGCTGCGGTGTTTGTTCTGCGGTCTGCCCACGTGGAGTTTTGAAGTTAGAAGGCAGTGCTTTTGATATATCGGATCGGGTTTTGTGAATAATTTTTTTGGGGTATTAGGGCACTGCGCTTTTGGGGCGGCTATGTCTTTGGGGTATTGGGTGAGCATGTTATAGCAGGCGTTTGGGCAAGCGAAAAAGAACGCCAGCAAAATTTACTATTTCCCATACCGTTCCCGCTTGTAAGGGGAATAAGAAGGGGTTATGAATGCGATAAATAGGAAATTTTGCGTCACTTTAGAATAATGTCAGGTATTCAACTCAACGGTTGAGTCCACTCCGAAAAGTCAATATACATTTGTTTGGAGATTCCACAAAATTTTATTCTGCAGGCTCCTATTTTAACAATGAT
>CAYTLX010000140.1:0-6083 GCA_964438645.1 uncultured Saprospiraceae bacterium
GCAATAAGGTCATCGATCACTTTAGACACCAAAAAGTTAAAATGAATTATCGGGCCGAAAAGCGAAGCTTGGTGGATCATATCACCCCCCAATTTGAACTAGAAGAGAAGGAGTTTAAGGTCTATTTGGAGTCTATTTTGGCGAGCATCCCCGAAGCAAGCCGAACGGTTTTTATGATGAGTCGTATAGAAAAGATGAAATATGCAGAAATTGCCGAAAGGCTAGAAGTATCTGTAAAAGCCGTTGAAAAAAGGATGCATAAAGCATTGACCATTATAAAAAAACAACTTGGAAGAAAATTATAGCCACTTATGGTAGGGGAAAAAAGAAACATTACGTATCCATCATGTCTATGAAACACAAGAATACACACGAAACACTACTTGCTCGCTGGTTAGAAGGTGATATCACCCCTGCCGAAGCTGATTTATTAGCAGAAATGGAAGGTCTCCAGGAGCTTAAAGACACACTAGATGTCTTCGATAATATGGCATTACCTCCTATGGATATGGAGCGTGCATGGGCAGAGCTTGCGCCAAAAACAGTTCAGGCACCCCAAACTATCAAAACTAACCATAGAACCCTATTCCCAACAATCATGCGTATTGCAGCCGCTATTGCCTTGATTGTTGGAGTAGGTTTTTGGTACTCTGCTTATTTTTTGGAGAAAAGCTTTTCGGCTAGCTCAGGAAAGACAGCTTTAGTTACCTTACCTGATGGGTCGGCGGTTACTTTGAATGCAGGCTCGACTCTGAGCTACTCTAAATGGATTTGGAAACGCAAGAGAATTGTCCACCTAAATGGCGAAGCTTACTTCAAAGTCCAAAAAGGTGAAAAATTTACCGTAAAATCCACGCATGGGGAGACCCAGGTTTTAGGCACACAGTTTGATGTCTATGATCGAGATAATACTTTTCAAGTGAAGTGTTTTGAAGGGACTGTTAGAGTTTCTGATAAACAACAGACAAAAGTCATCACTAAAGGGCAAGGAGTAAAAATTAGTGGCAAAGTGGCCAAAGACTTGGTCGTAAGTGCGCATCATCCCGCTTGGTTTGATGGAGAAACTAAGTTTTTTGAAAATTCTTTGCAAGAAGTCTTTGATGAGATGCAAAGACAGTATATCTTAGAGATTCAATTGAAGGATGTCGATTTGACTCGTCAATTTACAGGAGTATTACCCAATAATAACTTAGATAAGGCGTTGCTACAATTATGTGGAGCCATGAATCTGCGTTACCAAAAAACAGATGACAAAAACCGGATTAAAATTTCTTCCAAATAATCAAATACTCAATCAGTTCTTGCAGTTGGGGAGAAAAAAAATAGGGTTTTTTATTTTTGTGATGCTCTTTGCCCATAGCGGTCTGCTTGCGCAAAAAAACTTCGTTAGAAATATTTCCTTGGTGCGTTTGTTAGAAACGCTTGAAAAGACCTATCAGGTCTCTTTTTCTTATGATGTCCAGCTAATAAAGGGAAAGAAGATTAAATACTTTGAATATTCTAATAAAAGTGTAGAGCAGGATTTGGTGGCTTTATTCCGGGATTCTAATCTTGGTTTTGATCGACTAGGTAGAGATATAATAATCAAACAGGTATCACCTGATTTTTTTGTTAAGTATAAACAAAAGATTTGTGGGCAAATTATTGATGCTGATGTTGGTTTGTCACTTGGACATGTGGCGGTCTCTGTCGAAAATACGGGTATAGGCAACAATGCCGACTCCTTAGGGCATTTTTCACTGGAAGGACCTTTTGTTCCAGCAGATAATTTGAATGTGAGTTTTATCGGATACGAGCCCAAAACCATAAAACTATCTTTCTTCATCGGGCAGCCTTGTAAGATTATTTTTCTTAAGCAGAAAAATATGCAAATAGAGGAAGTCATTGTCCGAGAAGATTACAATCAACTGGCTGGAATCAAGCTTTCGGAGACGGAACCCGATGTGGTGCTTATCAGACCGGACAGAATGACTGGCACGGGGGGGATTAACCCTAAAGATGTGTTTGGGACTTTGCAGCAAATTCCTGGGGTTGGTAGCTCCGATGAAACGGCGACCTCCTTAAATGTACGGGGTGGTTCGTCAGGGCAAAATCTAGTGATGTATGACAATATTCCACTTTATCACTATGGTCATTTATTCGGTAAAGTATCTTCTTTTAATGAAGCGGCCGTCGGGAATGTCCGATTTAATAAAGGAAGTTTTAGTTCTGAAAATGGTGGACGTGTCTCTAGTATCATTAAGATTCAGGGCAAAAAAGAAATACCCAATGCCATTAATATGAAAGCCAAGTTAGGTTTGTTGAGTTTTGGAATCTCTGGAGAAATGCCCATTTTCAATAAAAAGGCGGCAATAATGGTGGCTTTTAGGAAATCTATTTTTGAGCACAGTGTCCTAAATAATATTCTTTTTGATCAAATTTTTCAAGGAACCAGAGTGGAAGAAAACCAAAATAAGGCCGAGCTCGATTCACTCAACGAAATTCTTTTAGTAGCGCCCAAAAATACCTTCTACGATTTTTTTGCGAAAGCAATATGGAAGCCGTCAGATGGCGATTTATTGGAGATTACGGGGCTAAAAATGGGCGATAAGCTGAGTTATGGTTTCGCTTCTTGTCCAACAGTTAATTGTTATACCGAAAAAGATTCTTTAAGTATCTCCAATGTTGGGTATAATGCTTCTTGGCAACATAATTGGCGGCCCAATTTTTACACCACCTTGCGATATTCTTATTCAGGTTTTGACAAAGAATATGCTTTCTTTAATAATGCTAAAATAGATTCTAGCCAGATTTTGCAGGAAAAGCAGAATGAACTTAGTGACCATGCTTTTTATCTGAATAATCAGTGGCAAAAGAATGATATTAGAATGAATTTTGGCTGGCAACGGCGGAAAATTCATGTATTGAATGACAACCATAAGTTATATCAAATGGCGTCTGATACCTTTTTTGATAAAAGTACTGGGCGGACAAATAGTCTATTTTTAGATTATCGACATGACCTAAGTGATCGGTTTCATATTTTTATTGGCAATCGATTATCCACTTATGATTTGTTAGCAAAGCAATTGTTTTTTGAGCCGAGATTTACGGTGACTTCCAATCCTTCCCCTGCTCTAAAAATAAAGTTAAATGGAGCGGTTTATTATCAAACGATGAATGAATTGCTAGAGCCAGAAAATCTTTTAGGGAATGACAAAATGTGGGTCTTAGCGAAAGATGCAACGGGAGCTAATAGTAGTCTTTTTTCTTTACAGAAGAGCTCGCAGTTTTCTTTTGGGGCTTCCTTTCGGAAAGGATTATGGCAAGCTAGTTTGGATGTGTATGATAAGTTAGTAGATGGTATTCCTTCGCAAGTGATTGATTTTGATGCCGTTACACCCAACTCAATTGGTTCTCTTCATGCACAAGGGATAGAAATCGGCGTACAGCGATGGGGAGCTCATGCTTTTACTATTGCTAGTTTGTCGAAGGGTAGTGCTGTCTATGAATTTCCTTGGCCTAAGGATGAAATACCTGCCCCTTATTATCAAAATAGGCAATTAAATCTAACTCAAGGGGGCAAGTATAAGCACTTTTCAGCCACCATTAATTGGAAACTAAAGTCAGGTCTTCCTTTCACCGATTTTGAGCGAATTGTTGTGGATACAATTGGAGCTAATCATTACGACTATCATCTACAATATGGAGATTATAATCATAGTCGATTGTCAGCGTATAGCCGGATAGATTTGGCATTGAAGTACGAGCATCTTTTTAAATGGGGCAAAGGAATCGTTAATATCTCGGCACTTAATATCACCAATCGTAAGAATACCTTGAAACGGCACTATAGCTTATCCGTATCGGAAAAGGCAAAAATGGGGCTAGCGGATCCAGTTTTAGTTATCAAAGAACGAAAGGGGTTGCCGTTTACTCCAAATGTCTCTATTAGTTTTGAGTTTGGTGTGAGTGGGCATACAAAGACGCCTAAGCTAAATTAGATGGCATTTCATTTGGAACCAAAAAGCATCAAATTTAGCAAAAGTGGTTAAGAATTGCGAAGCTAAAGGGATGAATTCTTTAAATCCCTGCGGATCTTGTTGATAAAATCATCATTTACATCAAGAATATCCATTATGAATTCATTATTCGCACCCTTTTTTATCATTCGGATGGCAGTTTGTTGAATAGTTTCGATTTTACCTTTCTGGATACCTTTCTGGATACCTTCTTGGACAAATTGTTCATATAAAGTCATGATGTTCTTTTTTAGCTTAGGGTTTAGTTGTCGGACAGACTTAAGGAATTCGGATTTTTTCGGATTTGTGCTTGACAAATAAACGATCACAGTTCTAAAAAAGTTTAGACCGCCTTGTTTTTCCAAGTATTCTTCTGCATTTGCCAAGATAATTTCCAAATTGTCCAATACAAATCTCAAATTACGACTATGTTTTAGCGCCATCAGCGTATTAAATAACTTTACATTTTGTCGAATTTGAGAGATGCGAGCATCAGAAATCGCCGATAAATCTGTCAATATATAGTCAAATATAGGTAAAAATTGCTTAAAATGCTTGTTTGGGAGATAAAAATAATCTTCCATCTTTCGCAATTTCCACCCTTCCTTTCCATGATAGACAACAATGGGTATGACGAGCCTGAGTTGGTTTTTTTGCTTAGTCAAGTGAATCCATACACTAATGATATACTGTAATAATTGTAGATAAATAAATTCTACTGGGTAGCTTTTGTGCTCAAATAGGAAGCTTAACCAAATCTCATTTTGCTTTTTTTGTGATTTCTTCTCTTTGTTTTGTTTGAATTGAGCACGATAAACAATGTCTGAGAAGTGTTCTTGCAGAGTTTCATTTATGTAAGAGTTGTTCTCTAATTCAAGAGAGCTTAGGTCTAATTCACTTAGAATAGTATCTGGTAAAAATGTTGTTAAATAACCAAGAGCTACTTCTTTTTCTGAAAAGACTGACCTGAAAAATCGGTCATGTGGATTGTTTATGGGCATTTTCTCATAGTTTGGCATAAAGAAAATACATTCCAGCTACGCTACAAAGATAACATTGCACTTACGTTAAAAATTACCCCAATCATCTTGTTTTCGTGGCGGTTTGGGTAGTCGTATTTGTTTAATTAGACCATTTACGACAAGACTAATAGGCTGAAATTCACGACCATCCCACGTACCGAATAAATGAACAGGTTGTTTTTCTGCATATAAAGAAAGAAAGTTGGCCATACCAAAATGATATTTTATTTCCAAAATATGGCCACTTTGATCGGCAAGTTGTATCTTGTTTTGACGAAGTATGGGAATAATATTTTGGATAAGGCATGGAAATTCCACGAGCCAAGGATTTTTACCTAATGCTATCCCAAATTGCTGTAACATATCGCTAAAATTATGGAACATCATGGGAGTTACTTCTTGGGATTGCGGTTGTTTATTTTGCACCAAAATTCTAATAGGAAGGGTGGAAGGATAGCTATAAATATCGGCTTTTTGCGCAAGCCCAATAGGCATGGTCGTAGGAAAAGTATTTTTTCTGCCTACAATAAAATCCAACTCCATAGCAAAACGCTGCTCTTCTGCTAGCCAGTACCACGTTTTCCGAAAGGATAATTGCTCTTCTTGCCCAAAGCTTTGACCCATAGCAAGCACAGGCTGCTGGATGGGATGGGGGGCTAAAATTTCTTTTTTGGTCATGGATTTTCCAGCTTGCGCCAAAATCTCCGCTCGAACCATCTCCGAATGCTTGTCTAATTCTGAAATTCCTTTGGCAATGAGATAGAGCTGACCTATTTCCGAAAGGATAGCATCAAACCAAAGTTCTTGCTCTTGGATAATCGGCCCAAATCGCCTGATTCGGCGCGCCATACTTCCTAGCTTGTGATCCACCATTAATGTGGCTAGGTTTTCCCAATAAGTAGCGTTAGTCGTTTTTAGTTGCGCAATACCTTGATTAATAACATCTTCTAGCCAGTCAAGTAGCACCTGAGCACCTTGAGTCATTAAAAGGATGCGTTTGTCAGGCATGGTATTTTATTTGAAAATAGGAAAGAAGGGCAGGCTACCACTTCATGCGGCT
>CAYTLX010000141.1:0-6041 GCA_964438645.1 uncultured Saprospiraceae bacterium
TCCCTATTTTTAGACAGGAAATAGGCATTTTTGTGTATGTTGAAGCTATTTTTTTGAAGCGTAGCACCGCTACGTGATAAAAAAATAGCAAAAACAGGCGCAAAACGGGCATTTTATGGCAAAAATTAGCGGGTACCTAAACAGTTACAATAATACATTAAAATAATTTTCAAGATTAAATTTAAAGCTAAGCATTGTACATGCTTGGCTTTATTTGTATCTTAGCAGTACCTAAAAGTTTTGTACCCTATGAAAGTTTTTTTTCGACTTGGTTTGTGGCTAATTCTATTAGAGATGGTTGCTTGCAAGACAGCCCCCAATAAGCGCACTTCGAATACGATAGTGGTTAGGATTCAGGCTGACTTAACAGGGCTTAATCCCGTAAATAAAAGTGGGGGTAATGCGCTCCGAGTTATTAAGCAGATTTTGCCAAGCTTAGTGGATTTTGACCCTGTCACGACGACATTCGCCCCAGTATTGATAGAGGAGCTTCCGCAAAAGAGCGAAATTGATAAAAAAGTGGCTTATTCCTTTAGGTTTAGAGAAGAGGCGAAGTGGCCAAATGGTCGTCCGATAACCATGGATGACTATATTTTCTCTCTAAAAGTAGCTTTTAATCGAAAAATAAGGGGTAATGGCTGGACGAGAGCACTAAGCGTTATCGAAGAAGTGATGGTCGATACTGCTGACAATCGTGCTTGTACGGTTGTTTTGAAGAAAGATATCGCCAATGCCTTGGGTTATTTCACTGGGTTTGAGTTATTGCCAGAATATAATTATGATCCCAAGCACCTTTTGGCTCCTTATCCATTAGATAACTTTATGACTGTTGAAGCATTTGACAAATTATGGACGGCTCATCCAGAAATAACAGAATTTGCCCATTCTTTTTCGCAAGAAAAATATATTCGAAGTCCTGAAGGAGTTGTAGGTGCCGGACCCTATCGGTTAGATAGTTGGGAAACCAACAAACAAATTGTATTAGTGAAGAGAAAAAATTATTGGGCGGAAGGCCTAAAAGGTGTCACCGCTCTTTTATGGGCTTACCCTGATACGATTATTTATAAAATAGTTGCGGATGAAGTAGCAACAACTTTGTTGGTTAAAAATAAACAACTTGATGTGGTGACCAATTTAAGTGCGCTAGAATTTTTAAAGCTGAAAGAGAATAAAACAGTCGCAGCTAATTATGATTTCTATACCCCAAGTGCCCCAACGACCTACTCTGTCTATATGAATACTCAATCTCCCAAATTGGAGAAGTCTGTTCGTAATGCGCTGGCAAGGTGTATTGATTTAGATCAAATAATAGAAGTGGCCACTTCAGGCCTAGGGGAAAAAACGACTAGCCCATTAAGCAAAAATTCGCCCTATTACAACCATGATTTAAAGCCCATTGAAAAAGATATTAAAAAGGCTAAGGCGATATTAAGTGCTGCTGGATGGATAGATACCAATGGCGATGGCATTTTGGAAAAAGAAATAAATGGACAAAGGGTACCACTAGAATTAAATGTCGTAACGGGCTCTAATACTACTGGAAAAGTAATTGCCCCCATTTTAAAGGAGTCTGCGAAAAAAATAGGTATTAAAATTAATATTAGTGCTGTGGCTGGAAGAGAGATTTTGAGTCGCCTAAGGAGTCCGAAATTTGAAATGGCTATACTAGGCATAGCCATTCCGCCGACCGATTATGACCCGTATAGTGCTTGGCATTCGGATAATGCTGGAAAAAAAGGGAAAAACTATGCAAGGTTGGCATCGAGCAAGATGGATGAAGTTATTAATAATTTAAGGTTGGCAACAACTAATGATGAAAAAAAGAAACTCTATACAGCGTTTCAGGAGGTCATGTATGATGAGCAACCCGTCCTGTTTTTGTATTCTCCTGTAAAGACCATTATTGTTCAAAATAGATGGATTCCGTTAATATCATCTGTTCGTCCAGGTTATTTTGAAAATGCTTTTCGGCTAAAAAAGAACTAGATGTGGGCTTATATTTTTAGACGGTTGCTGTTTTTTATCCCTACTATTTTGGTGGTCTCTTTGATTACCTTTGGGCTAAGTCGTATGGTACCAGGAGACCCCATTAGTTTAATTATGGGAGAAGAGATTTCATCTTTAGAAGAGCGACCTGGTGAATATTCGGCTTGGCTGGAAGAATACCAACTAACCGCTTCGCAATACCGCCTAGATAAGCCGACCTTTTATTTTTCGATTTTGCCATCTAATTATCCAGATACCTTATCTAGGGTTTTGCCCATTGCCCGTCAAAAACACCTAAGGTCGTTACTCCACGAATTTGGTGATTGGGCATTGATTAATCGCTATGCGGAACACATAGAGACATTACATGATAATCTTATTACAATGGTGGAAAAACCAAACAACTATACCGCGATGAATAGCTTGGTTAATCAACTTGGGAGAGTAACCCAAAAAAATGAAATAAAACGCATACTAGAAAAATTACAATTAGAACAGTCAAAAATATCTCCCAACTATCTGAATATCAACCAATTAGAGCAAGTTTTTAAACAAATGACGGCTAGTCCTAGAGCAGCGTTTTTATTGCCAAAATTTATTTGGTACGGGACGGAGAATCAATATCATTATTGGTTTATCGGCTTGTTAAAAGGTGATTTGGGCAAGTCGATTGTGGACAAAAAAGATGTGGGGAGCAAGATAATGGATGCCTTACCGAAGACATTGATATTAAATTTTTTGGCATTGATTGTAGCGCTATTTTTTGGTTTTCTTTTGGGTGTTTATTTGGCTACGCATTCGCAGAGTTGGCTTTCTAAGCTTTTATTGTCTGAGATTTATGCGGTTTTGGCGATTCCGTCTTTTTGGTTAGCTTCTTTATTAGTGATTTTTTTAACAACAAGTGACTATGGCGCTTGGACTAATATTTTTCCATCAGAAGGGTTTGGAAAAATTCCAGTAGGGGTCTCTTTTTTCCAGAAAGTAAGCATTCGGCTAAGTCATCTAACACTACCTGTATTGAGTATTGCCATTCCTTTAGTGGGGGTTCTTGCTTTGCAGTTAAGGCGGAGTCTCATGGCTGAAATGAAAAAACCGTACATT
Source organism: uncultured Saprospiraceae bacterium (assembly GCA_964438645.1). GTDB lineage: Bacteria > Bacteroidota > Bacteroidia > Chitinophagales > Saprospiraceae > HyVt-613. Next base: position 3,088 of record CAYTLX010000141.1, read on the forward strand.
AAAACTGCGATTTTAAAGGGTATTTCCGAAAGGCGCGTCATTTGGACGCATGGTGTCCGCAATGCGATGTTTCCTGTATTAACCATGTTCGGGAGTATTTTGCCAGCCATGATAGGTGGATCGGTCGCCATAGAGTTGATTTTTAATATTCCAGGAATGGGGCAATTGTTACTTCATTCTATTTATGGAAAGGATTGGTCCGTTGTATTTGGCGTTTTGATGCTGACGGCAATTTTGACAATTGCAAGTTTGTTGTTGATGGATATATTGTATGCTCATTTAAATCCCAAAGTTGGATTAAAACTCAATAAAACTAATGGGTAATGCGATAAAGAATGTTGGTTTTTTGCACAAGCTTTTTAGAAGACTAAGCAAAAATCGGGCTTTTCGCCTGTCGAAAGCTTGGCTGATTTTTCTTCTTTTTATGGCGCTTTTTGGAGATTTTGTCGCCAATGATAAGCCATTATTTTGTCGCTATGAAGGAACAATTCAATTCCCCATTTTTCAAGAGATATTGGGCTTAGCCAGTCCATTCAATGAAACCACCAATTGGGATAGCCCCCAAATAACTTCTAAGGTTTTTCCTTTGATTCCTTACCATTTTGATACAATTGACCCATTAAATAGTCAATTTAAATCTCCTTTCGGAAAACAACCTGTTAAATCACTTCGATTTCGACATTGGCTCGGAACTGATCAGATTGGGCGAGATGTTTTTGCAGGTATGATTATTGGCGCTAGAGTGAGCCTTGTTATTGGGTTTTTAGGTATTGGGTTTGCGGCCATGATGGGTATTTTATTAGGAAGTATTAGCGGTTATTTTGGAAATAAAAGATTAAAGTGGTCTAGGTTACGAGTCATTATGACACTCATTTTATTAGTTGTATTTAGTTGGTTGGCTTATGTTCTACCTATTTATTTTGGAAGAAATGGGGAGATGAATAATGGGCTTATTTGGGCTGGCTTGTTGACAATATGGCTAATCTGTCAATGGGTATTAAGTAAAGTCGATACGACTAATAAAACCGTTAAATTACCGCTAGATTGGTTTGTATTACGTGCTTTGGAAGTGTTTAAGTCTATTCCTAAGCTTTTGCTGGTTTTAGTGATTAGTGCTATTTTTCCCCCGTCGATATTTATAGTAGCAATGGTTATTGGGGTGACTCATTGGCCAACAATTACTTTGTATATGCGTGGGGAAATGATGAAAGTCCGGCACAAGGAGTATTTGATCGCAGCACAGCTTCAGGGCATACCAGAATGGAAAATATTGGTTAGACATGCCATCCCCAATGCAATAGGGCCCGCACTAATCGCAATTATGTTAGGTCTAGGCAGCGCTATTTTATCCGAATCGTTTTTATCTTTTTTAGGGCTAGGAATTCCCCCTGATTTGGTTTCTTGGGGCAAACTATTGGCTGCCGCCAGAGAGAATATCTCTGCTTGGTGGTTAGCGGTTTTTCCAGGGTTAGCTATATTTTTAACCATCTATTCTGCTAACCGTATCGGAGAGCTATTGTTAGAAGAGATGAAAGCGGGGTAATATATTTGTAACTGTTACGTAGGACAAATTTTTGCCATAAAATGCCCTTTTTACGACTGTTTTTGCTATTTTTTTATTTCTGAGCACAAATACTTACCTTACATCCTAAAAATAATCAAATGGTCTCATCTCAACATAGCTTCTATCTGCTTTCGGAAATATTTATTTCCTTAATTGGGGCTATTTTATTGTTGGCAATTTGGTCTGTTATCCAGAAAAAGTTTAAACATAAGCTAATTCATGAAATTGCGGTAAAACGAGTGGATAAAGGTTTGCTGTATTTAAGCCTTTCTGTTTTTGTTTGGTCGATTTCTGGGATGATTACGCTAATCGGTAGTAGTGTCAACGAATGGGCTTGGCCTCTATTGATTAGTCAAAATATTTTTTCTATTTTGAATAGCCTATTCTTAATATTATCATTGTACTATTTTGATCATGCCCCAACTTATCTGTACAATAATATCGCAAATACTCGACGGGTAATTTGGGTGTTTGTTGGGGTTTCCATTTTCTCCTTTTTATTGGCCTGGCAATTTGGTGATACCGTGAATACTTATGGCTTACGATTAAGTGCTATTCCAGATTTAATTCTTTCTGGTATTTTGTCATGGTTACTTGTCATTTCGCTATATCGTACTTTTATGGATCGAAAGATGGCCATTGTTGCCATTATATCCGTTGTCGCTATCAGCTTGCTTTTTTTGTCTCAAGGGCCCCAAGTTTTTTACGTCAAGTCCTTCAATTTCTTAAGCGATTTGCTCAAGATTGTCGCTAAGACAGGGCTAATTTCTATCTTTTTAGTGTTGGGAACAAGCTGGGTGATTGAGCTTTCGCAAACGCCCACCATACCCGACATGAAAATTCATTTTACGGATTGGAATCAAGTCGTCTTATCGGTACCTTCAAAAGGAATTGTCCATCAAAAAATTGAATTTGGCAAGAAGACCACACAGTTCAACAATTTATTCAAATTTGCCATTCGTAGAAAATTTGGGCACGAACAAGATATGTGTATCGAAGTGCATGCAGGGGGCGAGATACTAAGCCAAACCTACTTGTCTAGGATTATAGAAAATATTAATGAAATTTTGGGCCTAAAAGACGATCATCGGCTCCAAAGAAATGATTTATTTACGTTTATAGGTCAAGGAAAATACCGCCTACGCTTCTTGCCCGAAACTATTAGTATAGATTCCGCTTTGTTGACAGAATTTGTATATAATACTGATAATCAACGATATAAGTCTTTTTTATCGGAGTAACAACTAGTCACAAATAGCCATTTTTTGTTATTCTTTGTCACAAGAGTTGGTAAATTCTTGTTTAGCCCTGTTCTTGCCAATAGTTACTAAACTAGTAACTGTTTAGGTACCCACACATTTTTGCCATAAAATGCCCTTTTTGCGCCTGT
>CAYTLX010000142.1:0-6012 GCA_964438645.1 uncultured Saprospiraceae bacterium
GTGTACATTCTACAAACTTCGTGGACATCCCAATAAATCCTGCCAAAATCATCCACAAGGTGGCTCCTGGCCCACCAATCGCTATCGCAATGGCCACCCCAGCAATATTCCCTAGCCCTACCGTTGCCGAAAGAGCCGCCGTAAGTGCCTGAAAATGAGACACTTCTCCATGATGACCTTCTACACGCTCTGTATCGGGATTATCTCCTTCATCGGTATGCCATACTTCATCACCGACAATTGGATCGGTCGCATGTGAATCAATATCATCATATTTTCCACGGACAATATCAATGGACAGTCCCAACTTGCGGATATTCACAAAGCCAAAACTAATCGTAAAAAACAAGGCACCTAGAATCAACACAAATAAAACAATCGGGACTTTGGTGTCCAAGTTATCATTTAGATTCATGGTGCTTCCATCCCCCATCGTCAATATATTGGTCGAGTTATCCAATGAAATATTGGGATTGGTTCTTATCGCTTCATCTTTTTTAGATAGGTCTATGATATGAACCGCTCCGTTATCGAGCTCAATGTTTAGCAAGCTAGAATTTGGGTCTAAATGGACTCCTTTCACATCCTTATGCCCACCAATAGTTACTGGATAAAAAACAATATTGGAGATAACTTTCGTCGCAGGCTTTACCGCATCATTGATGCGTGCATCCAAACCTTTGGGTGCTTCTTGAGCGAAGACATTATGGCTTGCGCCAAAAAAAAGTAGGGCAATAATTAGAAGTAATTGCTTCATCATTGGGTAGTTTTAAGGTAATTTGTCCGATTTGAATGCGAAAGATAGCTAGAATCTTTGGATTCCCCGCAAAATGCTTCTGAAAATTTTGCGAAAGCGGTATAGGCCAAATTCTTATTTGCACAAAAAAAGGCCACTTAGCAGAACCAAGTGACCTTATTTATCTATGTTTTAAACGTTATTTTTTGGCGTCTTTAAACATTTTATACATTTGAGAAAACTTTTCTTTGTAGTCAGAGAATTTCTTGTCGCTGTCTCCAACTTTTCCAAGCATATCCGTAAATGTACTTTGCAAGCCCGTAAATTGAGATTTTGCATCTTTCAATTTTAAGCCACCTGCTTTGTACTTGGATAATAAATCACCTACTTTTGAAGAGAGTCCAGTGATATTAGTAAGCATGGATGCTCTATCACCCAAAAGGCGACTTACTGCACCAACCAACTCTTGCGCCCCATTTCCTGAATCAGTTCCAGCCATTTCAGCGGCCTGTTTCATCATCAACCCCTTAAAGGATTCCATAGACGAAGTACTTCCCTTGAGTGCAGAGATAGATTCTGTAATCTTAGTCTGTGAACTCATCAAGCTATTGACAAAGTCTGCATCAATTTTTGGTTTACAGCTAGAGAACGCTAAAGCCACTACAGCCATAAGGCTTAGTTTTACTGTTAGGTTTTTCATTTTATTTTATTTTTTGATTAATAATGGCAAAGATAAGGATTGTTTTAGATATATACTACATACCACGAGATGCATTCAATTGGCTATTTTCAGTCATAGTTATTTATTTTCACTCCCAATATTGCCAAATAGTTGGCATATACCACTTTTCTGCTCATAAATATCTGCATTTTAATTATATTTATATCGTCTTTACTGTCACCACCTTAATAAAAAAATTATGAACTCAAATTTGGTTGCTTTTCTCTTTCTGCTTGTTTCTTTGACGTCTTATTCTCAAGTTGTCATCAATGAATACTCTGTCTCCAACCTAAGTGATTTTCAAGATAATCACGAAAAATATGAAGATTGGATTGAGCTGTATAACACTTCTACGGCAGACATTGATTTAGGGAATTATCATCTAAGCGACAAGCCCAACTCGCCCCAAAAATGGGTTTTCCCAGCAGGCACATCCATTCCAGCAAAGGACTTTCTTGTCATTTGGGCGTCGGGTAGAGATACTACAGAAGGTAGCCATATACACACTAATTTTAAGCTTTCGCAAACAAAAAGCACGCCCGAAAGCATCGTATTCAGTGCCCCCAATGGAGACATCATCGAAGAAATCGCCTTAGTAACCACTCAAAATCATCATAGTCGTGGACGTAAAACTGACGGTGGTTCAGATTGGGCTATTTTTATGACCCCATCCATTGGCAGCTTCAATAGCACCAAGACGCCCTTTGATAGATATGCCAACAAGCCTGTCATTAGTCAAGCTGCTGGCTTCTACTCCAATACGATTAAAGTGGGTATTTCTTCCAATGAGCCCAATTCAACCATACATTATACAATTGATGGAAGTGAACCCTCTATCAATTCTCCTGCTTACACCGATTCCATTTCTATAAGTCAAACCACCATTTTAAAAGCCAAATCTTTTTCTTCTGATAATTCCATTTTACCAAGTTTTACTGATTTTAATACTTTTTTCATCAATGAAAATCACAAACTAAGAGTCATATCCATTGCATCCGAAGAGCTTGAGTTGCTCCTTGGCGGAGACAAGTCTTATACCCCTATTGGCTCCTTTGAACTGTTTGACCTAAATAAAACAAGGGTATCAAAAGGTTATGGAGATTTTAATAGCCACGGACAAGACTCTTGGGTACATGACCAACGCAGTATAGACTATGTGGCTCGTGACGAAATGGGATATGATGGCAAAGTACACCATCCACTCTATGAGCATTCCAAACGAAAAGATTTTCAAAGAATCATTCTCCGAGCCGCAGGCGATGACAATTATCCTGGCTATGATACCAGCGCACATGTTAGGGACATTTTTGTGGAAACACTTGCCGACCAAGGAAATCTACATTTAGACGTCCGTCGAGGAGCAAGATGCATCATGTATGTCAATGGCAAGTATTGGGGGGTCTATTCTACACGAGAAAAAGTAGATGACCCAGACCATAGCAAATACTATTATGGACAATCCAAATACGACTTAGACTTTATCATGACGTGGGGCAATACTTGGGTGGAATATGGCAATGATAATACGATGCCAAGTTGGCTAGAACTGTATAATTTTATCACCACCAATGACATGAGTATTGATGCTAACTACCAAAAAGTGACAGCCCAATACGATGTCAAAAGTCTAGTAGATTATGTTCTCGTCAATTCCTTTGTCGTCTGCACCGATTGGCTCAATTGGAATGTAGGTTGGTGGCGTGGCAAAAACCCTGATGGAAGCCACCAAAAATGGGGCTATATCCTTTGGGATGAAGACGCCACTTTTGGGCACTACGAAAATTATACAGGAGTGCCTAGCACCGCTCCAGATGCTTCTCCATGCTATCCCGAAGGCTTAGACAATACTTTTTCAGACCCCGAAGGACACATTACTATTTTAAAAAGCTTACGCCAAAATCCAGCTTTTGATCAATACTATATCTCTAGGTATATCGACTTGGCGAATTCCACTTTCTCTTGCGAGAATATGCTACAACTTCTAGACAGCATGGTTCAAGACATCCGTCCAGAGATGCCTAGGCACATTAGTCGATTTGGTGGAAACATGCCACAATGGGAAGCCAATGTCACCAAACTTCGCAATTTTATCATCGCTCGTTGCCAAGCCATTCCACAAGGACTTAATGATTGCTATGCACTTTCTGGTCCTTATAACGTGATGGTCGAAGTAAGCCCTGCTGGAAGTGGAACAGTTAACCTTAACTCACTGGATATCACCAATTTACCATGGCATGGAGACTACTATGAAGGCGTCGAGATATTACTCAAAGGCATCCCCAACAGCACCAATTTTGTTTTCGACCATTGGGAATTGAAAAACCATGCCGTTTCTCCGTCTAGCACAGATCAATCTGTCACCTTAAACATCTCTGGGACAGATACAATCGTTGCTCATTTTTCCAGTCCTTTGGCAGAAGACTCGCTAGTCATTAATGAAATAAACTATAACTCCGATTCAAATTTTGATTCTGAAGATTGGGTCGAATTTTATAATCCCCATGACCATAATTTAGATATTTCTAATTGGGTTTTTAAGGATGATAAAGACAGTCATGAATTTGTTTTTCCGCAAGGTACTGCTATCGCTGCGCATGATTATTTAGTCATCTGTAGAGATACAGCCCTCTTCGCAGGCTTATATCCTACGGTCACCAATATCCTTGGCAACTTTGATTTTGGTCTTAGTAAAGGGGGAGAATTAATTCGCCTATTCAATGCCCAAGGAGCCGTCGTTGATACTGTTTTATATGACGATAAATCTCCTTGGCCGACAGAGCCAGATGGGCAGGGTGCGACCTTAGAATTATTAAATCCAACTTTGGACAATGCATTGGCTGAAAGTTGGAAAGCTTGGCCAGACCATGGTACTCCTGGAGCAATTAATCATGGACTAGTTGCGACCTCCTTCCTTGCGGAAAATGATTTTAGTTATACGATTTCACCCAATCCATTTTCCGTTCAAGCGATACTAAGTATTACCAATGGAAAAGAGCGATTATTTGGCCATTTGGATATTATAGACCTTTTGGGGCGCATTATCCAAACACAAACCGTTGCGGATGCAAATCACATTACACTTAATCGGTCCAAACTTGAGACAGGCACTTACTTTTTTAAGTTTTATGATACCAAAAATCGGACACTTACAGGTCGATTTGTGATTATGGAGTAACTCAAGTTTCGGTACACCTGTATAGCGGCATAATGGTATAACGACAACACATTCGCTTATTTACCGTGACGCCAACTCAAGGTAAATAGCTAAAAATCAATGGTTTATAAAATCTTACCCTAGATTTTTTTCGGCAACGAGCTGCAATCCAAGGTAAAGCATCGTTACAGCAAAAATAAGCTTGAATCACTACCAACGACGAAGAGAGCCTAAAAAACAGTATATTTGCATAAAAAAAGACCGTGAAAGTTATTGCTATAATTCCTGCTAGGTACGATTCTACTCGTTTCCCTGGAAAATTAATGAAAAAACTTGGGAAAAGTTCTATTATTTGGACAACCTATCAGGCAGCACTAAGCACTCAACTATTTGATAATGTGATCGTTGCGACAGATAGTGAAATTATTTATAATGAGATCAAAAACCAAGGTGGCGAAGCGACAATGACGCGCAAAGACCATCAAACTGGGAGTGATCGTATTGCGGAAGTGATTGAGCATATGGACGTGGATGTCATTGTCAATGTACAAGGGGATGAACCTTTTATCACCCAAAAACCTTTAGCAGATTTGATTGATGTTTTCCGCAAGGATCTCCAACAAGAAATTGCCGTCGCATCTCTCATGCAAAAAATCAAATCTCATCAGGACGTCATTAACCCCAATGTGGTCAAAGTCATTGTTGATAAAGAGCACCATGCCATGTATTTTTCTCGCTCGCCAATTCCCTACCCTAGAAACACGGCTTCGGGTGGACATTATTTTCGGCACATTGGTGTTTATGCCTTTCGGAAAAAAGCATTATTGGATTTCTCTAGTCAGCCCATGCTCCCCAATGAAGCGACGGAAATGATTGAAGCGATCCGTTATTTGGAATATGGGAAAAAAATTAAAATGGTGGAGTCAGACTATTCGGGTATTGGGATTGATACGCCTGAAGATTTGGCTCGAGCTTTGGAGCTTTGATGGGTTGAGGGTTGAGTCGCTTGCCCTGCGGGCTTCGCTGGTTGAGAGTTGAAAGAGATGAAGAATCCGAAACCCTATCTTACCTTTGGCACCCCGACTTACTCGTCAATAATAATAATCTGCGATTTTGCTTCATATTTCCAGCTCTTCAAGCTTATAAAGAGCCCCACAAATAAAAAAGCAAATAAAAATAACCATACTAGCTTCTTTTTGCCGTAAGCCCTTTTGACATCGGTTTCACAGACACCGCCAGGGCAGTTCTCCACCTGAATATTTAATTTTTGGTACAACATACACCCCAAACAAATACCAAAAACAGACTCCAAATAAAGCAAGGTCAAACAAACAAAACAAATACTCAGTCGAACCAATGAAATCACATCAAACAAAATATAAAAAGTCATGACTCCTCCTA
>CAYTLX010000143.1:0-4546 GCA_964438645.1 uncultured Saprospiraceae bacterium
GAAATCCGAACTCTAAACCCAATTTTTTGACCCTGTACAGCATTCGACGGTACGGTAATAGACAAGGCAGTCGGAAAGTTTGCGGCATCATCCATATCCGCCACCATTTCGCCTAAATCATCAAAATCCCCATCCCCATTCCAATCAATCCACGCTTCTAAATTGGCCGTAGCGCCTGTTGTATTGGTTGCCGAAAAAGGAATATTCAAGGTCAAGCCAGGTGTCCAATTTTCATTTCCCGTAAGGGTCAAACCATCATCTGTATCTCCGTCAGCATTGGCATTTTGTTGGGCATCTGCTTCAAAAGTATTGGTTGCTCCCAGTCTAATATTGGCATCAATAATATGCCTAGGGCCGTTATTTGCCGCAAGGCTCTCATAATCACCCATCGCTGTACCTGCCGCCAAATCTGGCAAATCCCCCCAATCGTAATCTGCCACTCGAAAGCCAAAATCAAAACTATGATTATTACTTCCCATACTCGGCAACTCATTGGCAAGCGTAGCAATAAGCGCATCATTTCCCGAAAGGGTCGCATCACTATCTTGAATGTTGGTTCCTGCGTCATTTGGGCTCAATGCGAGTCCCGACAATGCAGCTTGGGGAGTACTACCGCTAGCATTCGCAACTCGTAAAGAATATGGCCGTCCAAAACTTAAACCTGCAATACCATAAATCCGACTCGCCGTCGTCGTTCCAATAGAGCTATTAGAAAAAATATAATGACCATTGGCATCCGTAGTCGCTTGCGCCAAAACCGTATTCGAAGCATCTAGTAACTCCACAACGACATTGCTAATACCAGCTTCTCCAGCATCTTGAATACCGTTGCCATTAGCATCATTCCAAACTAAATCCCCCACTTCTACAGGAGCTGCTTCCGTCAACAATTCAACATCCCCCATACCTACTCCTTTTCCATTATAACCAGCTTGTCCCGAATACACATTAGAATACCAATTCTCAATACTTCCGTCCACTGTACTCAAGGTATTGACCCCCTGAGTTGACCAATAAGGCTGTCCTGTCTGACCTTCTGGGTGGGGATCCACTATTTGCGCCAAAAGCTGATTGCTTCCTAGCACTATAGCCAAAGCCCCACCAGACCCTTCAGCATAATTATCACCCGCCTTATCATTAAAAAACTCGCTGGTAGAAGGGTAATTGGTTGGACAAGATCCCGTCCCTTCCAATTCTAAAACACCAGCATTATTGCATACTTTAAGCAATTCGCCAGCAGATTGTGCTTTTTCTGAAGTAGCTGTGGTCTGGGATACAGGAGGATGAGTAGCATAACCCGCCTGAAGTCCCCAGCGATCAATAAAACTCAGGTACATATTGTCCAATTCATCAAATTCTATCGCAGAAAGAATGGGTTGTATATATCTTTTCCAATTACCACCTGAAGATAAGTCGGTATCAGACCACGGATGCCAGTCCGTGCCGTTTTTGTTATAATCCAACGGTAAGGTAAAAACAGAAGAAAAACCTGCAGTAGGATTAGCCAAATCAAAAGACAATACATACGCATCCACATCCGTAATATCCTGCGAAGCTAAACCATCACAAAGACAACCCACATATCCTTTTCCGTTGTGTATTTTAATCGCCCAAGGGCGCAACTCTCCACCAGCACAAGCAGGTACATTGGGCATACTAGCCATCAGATACTGTTTGACATTTCCCGTAAGGGACGCTAAATTTCCTGAAGCATCGATTTCAACAATTCCTTTTTGTGCTAAATTAATCGTCCATATTTTTTCTGTGTTGGCATCATAATCAATTGCCCCATATCCTACTTTTCCTGCTTTCGCAAAAGCATCCAAATCTATACTTGGTTGTGTAGGATCATTGGGCAAAGTATAATCTGCCGCAATACCCGTATTGCCAGGATCATTTTCACATCCACCACCCCGACAGACAGAGCCAAAATCTAAATTAGCCCCGCCATTGGCAGGCGTAACTCCTTGTAAATCAACACTTCCTATCAAAGTGGCTGGCGAGCCACTGGAATAATCATACAAAATCAAATCTCCTGGCCCACGCCCTGCCGCAAAGCCTACATGCCGCCAAAGGGTGCTCGCCACAAAAAGCCTTTGTTTAGACGTCTGGAATGCCTTACCCCAAGTGGAGCCTAATTCGCTGACCGTAGCATCCGTTGATGAAGTAGGTCCCGTGCCTTGGGCACCACCATATTCATTAAAATCACTGCTTAATCCAGTATCGGTGTAATGTGTTGTTTCTAAACTAGAAATATTATTACCTATAGATGAGCCCGACACTCTGACGTGATTGACATAATCAGGTGTCGCCACTTGCGCATAGGTATTGGGGTCAAATAATCCTAAGTTTACAGTACAATCACTTCCAGCAATTAATCGCAAAGCAGTATTTTCGTTGGCAGCATACGGACTTTCCTTTAACCAATTTTGCGACCACGAAAACGCCACCCTTACGGGAAAAACAGGAGTACTAACACTCCAATCTCCATTTGCATCCGTCATAACCGTCTGAAGCGTCCCATTATTATCCGTAACCGCAACCGTCACGCCAGCTAGTCCAATTTCATTGGCATCCTTCACGCCATAAGTATTGGCAACCGCCCCATTGGCAGGAATATCTATATACACCGTACCACCGACATCCGTGCCTGTACATTGAGCTTGCGCAAAATAGGAACCACCTATGATAAAAAGAATAAGAAAAAATGTTTTCATCGTAATTGATTTAATTTAAGGTAACTATTTAAGTGAGCACCGCTACGTGAAAAAAAAATAGCAAAAACAGGTGCAAAAATATTTCCTACTTAAACAGTTACCATTCAAGTAATACATTACCACAAAAGGTAATCCAGCCAATTGTACGACTATGCAGTTCTTTTGTTTTGGGTCAAGGATTTGAATATGGAAAATTTAGGGTGTAATAGCAAAAAAAAACACCTAGATTTATGAATCAAAACACATTTTGGACTAATTTTGGGTCGGTTCTTGACAACATTTTTCCCCAAAACACGTCTTATCAGCACAATTAAACCTAAGAATGACGACCAAAAACGTACTTGCCACTCTGTCTATCTCCCTGCTTAGCGCCATATTAGCAGTCGTTTTGTATGCTGCAATGACCAAAAGAGCCAATATCCAACAAGGAGCTTATCTCCCTGTCAAGCTCACATCCTATGATGATGCTATTTTTTCGGGGAAATTACAACGCAAATTTCTATCATCAGCTCCAACCAACTTTATTGAAGCCGCCAAGGTTGTGACTCCTGCCGTTGTAAACATCAAGGCAATGCAAGGTGTAGGGACGACTATATGGGGGCGTGGAAGTGGCTCGGGCGTTATTATTTCGCCTGATGGCTACATCGTTACCAATCTACACGTTATCGATAATAGCTCAAAAATAGAAATTGCTTTAGATGATCAAAGAGAATATGAAGCAAAAGTGGTTGGTTTTGATAAATCATCCGACATTGCGTTGCTAAAAATTGCTGGAAATGGCTTCCCGCATATCATTATTGGCAACTCGGATTCTGTCCAAGTAGGCGAATGGGTGTTAGCAGTGGGCAATCCATTTAATCTACAGTCCACCGTTACGACAGGCATCATTAGTGCCAAAAGCCGTAACATCAACATACTTGATGCCGATAATCCCATCGAATCTTTTATCCAAACAGATGCCGTCATCAACCCTGGTAATAGCGGTGGGGCACTGGTCAACACAAATGGAGAGCTCATTGGAATCAACACGGCAATTGTCACAGAATCAGGCCGTTATGAAGGATATTCCTTCGCAGTACCGTCTAATCTTATCCGCAAAGTCATCAAAGATTTAAAAGAGTTTGGAGAAGTAAAACGTGGATTTCTTGGCATAAATATCAAAAAAGTAGATGACGAAGAAGCCAAAAAATTAGGCCTAAGCAAACCCAATGGCGTCGAAATCACTAGAGTGGTCAAAAATAGTGGTGCCGAAATTGCGGGCCTTCAAGTAAATGACGTCATCCTAAAAATCAATAATAAAGAAATTAATTCAACCCCTGAATTACAAGAAATGGTCGCCCGTTTTCGACCTGGCAATAAGCTAGTAGTGGACATCTTTAGAGAAGGCGATGTACAGCAGTTGACGGTACGGCTTCAAGGAATAAGAAAAGACAATAAGAATTTTGCTCAAAAATTGAAGCCTTACTTTAAAAAATATGGCTTTGAAGCACGCAATCTCACTACTTCCGAAAAACGAGTCAGTGGTACCGAAGGCATCAAGGTCATTTCTATTACCAAAGGGAAAAGGATTGCCAAAACGAATATGGAAATTGGGTATATCATCACTTCCGTCAATAATAGACCTATTCACGGTCTTTATGACCTACTTACAGCACTGAAAGAGCCGATTTCTGAAACCATCACCTTTGAAGGGATTTATGAAGAATATCAGGGGATTTATCAATATTCCTTTCCTGATTAACTACGCTTTTATTTTGGCAACTATGCACTAAGATATAGCGTATAATTCCTATCTTTGCCCTTCAATCAACAGACCATGCACCAAATTA
>CAYTLX010000143.1:4556-6004 GCA_964438645.1 uncultured Saprospiraceae bacterium
AGCACAAAGCCCTAACCATTAATCTAAATGAGCAGATTTATGGAACCTTTGCAGAGATTGGTGCAGGACAAGAAGTCGCTCGCCACTTTTTTCAAGTAGGTGCCGCAGCTGGAACCATCGCCAAAACCATGTCGGCTTATGACAAAGTCTATTCCGACCAAATTTATGGGCGAGAAAAAAAAGGACGGTACGTCTGCCAATCTCGTCTAGTTAAAATGCTCGATCACGAATATGAATTAATGGAAGATAGGTTAGGCAAGGAAAGACCTGATACTAAATTTTTTGTCTTTGCAGATACCGTGGCGACCATCAATTATACCAAAACCATCAAAGGCGATGGGTGGCTAGGGCTTCGATTCCAATTAAAACCCGATGGCCCTGCCAACCAAATCATCCTACATGTCAAAATGCAAGATAATAATAGTCAGCAACAACAACAAGCCGTCGGGGCATTAGGAGTCAACTTGATTTATGGTTGCTACCACTATTCGCATGATATTGAAAGAATGATTGTATCCTTTATGGATACCATTGAAGGCAGACTTTCCATTGACTTGATTGACTTACAAGGGCCTGATTTTGAAGGCATTGACAATCGATGGCTAAGTTATTTACTTGTCAAAAATAAGCTCTCGGACGTCGCTATGTTTGGCCCTGACGGAAAAAACAGACACCCTTCGGATTTTCTATACAAAAAAAGTTTATTAATTGTTCGGGGTAATTTTTTGCCCCCGACCAAGGTCAATATGGATATGTTAGACTCTGGGCTTCAGCAGTTTAGGGATGAGCCCGAAGTGGAGCCAGAAGGCGCTATCCCCATGGTAGAGATTACGATTGATCACCTACATTATTCAGAAAATATTGAGAAAGACTTTTTGGATCGTGCCAATTTATTGTGTGCGATGAACCAGACCGTAATCATCTCCAATTGTGAAGAAAGATACAAGCTCGTCCATTACCTAAAGGACTATAAGATTAAAAAAATTGGTCTTGTCATTGGTGTAGAAGAGTTAAGAGATATTTTTACCCAACACAACCAAGAAGACGATGATGGGGCGCTTTTGATTTCTTTGGGCAAATTATTTACCAAGCAAACCAAAATCTATGGCTACCCTTCTTTCGATAGAGCAACGCACAAGTATCTGAACTGCAACAACATGATTCTGCCTGATGGCATTACCTTCTTATTTAGCCATCTCATCAAAAAAGGCAAAATCGAAGATATTCACTCTGTCGATAAAAATATCCTTTCAATTTGGTCGCAAGTCGCTTTTCAGAAAATTCAAGCTAATGATGACCGATGGGAGAAGATGGTGCCCCAAAAAGTCGCAGATTTAATCAAGGAGCAAGGATTATTTGGGTTTGTTGGTTGAGTCACTCGCTTTGCTCGTTGGTTGAGTCACTCGCTTCGCTCGTTGGTTGAGTCACTCGCTTTGCTCGTTGGTTGA
>CAYTLX010000144.1:0-5988 GCA_964438645.1 uncultured Saprospiraceae bacterium
TATGTAAAGATGTTAAAATCTTCTACCGCTAGGACTGACTTGCCCTACTGGGACTTGATGATGAAAAACTTCTACTACTTAGGTTCTTCTCAAATACAACAAGAAGACTTTAGATTGGATATTTTTTATGATGATGCAGGAAAAGAAGGAATTAAGCGTTTTTTGCCGACTTCTTCTAAAAAGAATATTCCTTTAATTCGCCTATTGAATTTGGACGCCTTGAATGTACAGGGGGATCCGAGACCAGATGGAGTGTTTGACTATGTGCCTGGACTGACGATTACGACGCAGACTGGGCGGGTGATGTTTCCTGTATTGGAGCCTTTTGGTTCTTTTTTAGCGCAAAAACTGGATGTCGCCAATAATCCACAAGATTCGATATATCTGTTTAAGGAGTTGTATTCGACGACGCAATTTAAGGCAAAGGAGTATTTTGAGAAGAACAGGTACGCCATCAAAGGGACTTATCGATCGACAGGTTCTTCGGCGGAGATTTCTTTGGGTGCGTTTAATGTACCTAGAAATTCCGTAAGGGTACGAGCAGGAGGTGTGCAATTGACAGAAGGTGTGGACTACGAAGTCGATTATAATATTGGTAAAGTAAGAATCTTAAATGATGCCTATCTTCAGCCGGGACAGCCACCGATTAATGTTTCTTTTGAAGAAAATACTTTTAGTGCTTTTCAGCAAAAAAGCATGGTGGGAATTAGAGCCGATTATGCACTAAGCAAAGATATAAATATCGGGGCAACCTATATGCACCTTTATGAAAAGCCTTATACCCAAAAGGTGAATGTAGGAGACGATCCCATTAATAACCGAATCCTAGGAATGGATTTTAATTATACCAAAAAGGCGCCTTGGTTGACCAGATTGGTGGATAAAATCCCATTGATTTCCACAAAAGCGGAGTCGTCTGTCACCGTGGTTGCAGAAGTTGCGGCATTAAAGCCTGGACACTCAAAAGCGATTAATCAAGGTCAAAAAGATGGGATTGTTTATATTGATGACTTTGAAGGAAGCACGAATAGCATTGATTTGCGAACGCCGACGACTAATTGGCACCTTTCATCCGTACCAAGAAAGATGAAGGACTCTTTAGGAAATGTAATTTTTCAAGAAAGTGAATTGGTAGATGATGTAAATAGTGGGGTAAATAGAGCATTATTGAATTGGTACCGCATGGACTTTTCAGCTCTTGACGATAATAGTAGCGATGACCCTTACGAGCGTGTAGTCAATAAGGTCGATATATTTCCCGAGTTAAAAATTAATACGGGGTACGAGACTTCTAGGTTGTATCCTTTAGAATTGCATTATCAACCCAACAAACGGGGACCTTACAACTATGACTTGCCAGATGGTACGGATGTATCTGCAGGCGTTGATACAGAAAACGGCGCTTTAAAAGAGCCAAAGACAAGATGGGGGGGTATCATGCGGTCGATAAGGAATAGTGATTTTGAAGCAGCCAATATTGAGTTTATTGATTTTTGGATGATGAGTCCGTATTTGGGCACTTTTAATCCAGGAGAAGGAGTACTTTCTATTCAGCTTGGAAATTTGTCGGAAGACATCCTTAGAGATTCAAGGTTGTTTTTTGAAAATGGGCTAACCGAAGGGGTGCAAGTAGATAGGACAAGTTGGTCTGAAGTACCTAGAACACAACAAATCACCTATGCGTTTGATAATAAGGAGCGAGAAAAACAAGATGTCGGTTTAGATGGTGCTAATGATGACCTCGAGAGAACCAAATATGTTAATTACGTGAATGCGTATAGTGCTACGCCCATAGCCAACCAAATTAGCGCAGATCCTTCAAATGATAACTTTGTTTCCTTCAGAAATAGCCAGTTTGAAGGTTTGCGAGCCTATGAAAAATATGTTGGGTATAATGGATTAGAAGGGAACTCCAAGGCAACTAGCGGACAGGTTATTGAGAGCTCAACCAACTATCCCAATACCGAAGATTTGAATCGTGATAATTCGTTGAATGAAACAGAAGCTTACTTTCAGTATGATATAAATATTAAGGAAGGCTCCACACCGGGCACCTTGTTAGATACAACGGCTAATAATTTTATAACGGAATCTATTGTGACAAAAAACAAGGATAGATGGTATCACTTTAAAGTGCCTTTGCGCGAGTACACCCACGCGGTTGGGGGTATTCAGGACTTTCGGTCGATTCGTTTTATGCGAATCATTACGCATGGTTTTGAAAGCGAAGTGATTTTTAGATTTGCTACTTTAGAGTTGGTCAGAAATCAATGGAGAAGATATTCCCGAAATGCTGCTACCTGTCCAGGCGTAAAGTTTGAAGTAAATGAAGTAAATATCGAAGAGAATAGTAGTAAGCTACCTTTTAACTACGTACTCCCACCAGGCGTGTCAAGAGAAGATATCATCGGTACGGTTACCGCTGGAGCGCAACAAAATGAAAACTCTCTTTCGATGAAAATCGATAACCTTTGCTCTGGTGAAGAAAGGGGAATTTTTAAGAGCTTAAACATGGATATGCGGGTGTATAAGCGCCTGCAATTATTTGTTCATGCCGAAGCATTGGATACTCCACCTAATAATCAAAAAGTCTTTATCCGATTAGGAAAAGACTTTGTAGATAATTATTATGAATACACGGTGCCGCTTACGTTTTCCAAAATTGGACAAGTAAACCCAGCGGATTTAAATGCTTATAGAGAAGAAGTATGGCCTGATGCCAATTTTATTGACTTTCCACTTCGGTTACTGAAGGATGTAAAAATTCAGAGAAATAAAAATGGCGGTGATTCTTTGAGTATTCAGGATCCCGATCGCCCTGAAAACATGGTGACAGTTGTGGGTAATCCCAATATTGGCAGAGTAAAAACAGTGATGATTGGCGTGAAAAATGAAGATGGGACGATAAGTTCTATGGAAGTTTGGGTCAATGAACTACGGCTAAGCGGACTAGAAGAAGGCGGTGGGCTTGCCGGTTTGGCACGTGTAGATTTGAAGTTGGCAGATTTTGGTAGTGTGGCCCTTTCGGGAAATTACTCCAGTATTGGATATGGAGCCATTGACCAAAAACTAGCTCAACGTAGTCGGGAGCAAGTGGTACAATACGATTTGGCAGGTAATTTTGAGTTAGGGAAGTTCCTTCCGGAAAAATCAGGGGTAAAAATTCCCTTCTTTGCCCAGTACTCTAAAAACATCAAAAGCCCACAATATGACCCTTATGATTTGGATGTCGAATTGAAGGATAACCTAAAAGGTAAAACTGGTTCAGAACAGAAAATCATCAAGGAAAAGGCACAAGATGTAACGACCATTAAAAGCTATAATTTTACCAATGTCAGAAAGGACAAAACCAATGGCAAAAAACCAAAGCCTTGGGATGTCTCTAACTTTAGTGCTACCTACGCTTATTCAGAGACGGATAGGCACAGTCCTTTAATTCAAAAAGATAACCTGAAAAGATACCGTGGTGGCTTGGATTATCAATATTCGACCAAAACAAAATACATCAAACCTTTCAAAAAAATAATCAAAAAGGATAAGTACTTAAAATTCCTTTCGGAATTTAACTTTAATCTGATTCCTAATTCCTTTGGGGTTTCCACCACGATGGATCGCTCCTTCAATAAGACTGTTTATCGTTTTGCGGGCGAAGACCCCTTGTTGAATACCTATTACAATAAGAATTTTGTCTGGGATAGAGATTATACCTTAAATTGGAATCTAACAAGAGCCCTAAAATTTGCTTTTAATGCGCAGACCAATTCGGTTATAGATGAACCTACAGAGTTGGATGACAACGGTAATCTCCGTCCTAACGGATATGTAAAAGATTCTATTTGGACAAATATCAAAACGCTGGGAAGAATTAAGCAATATCGCCATAATATGACGCTTAACTATGACCTTCCATTTAAGCACATTCCTTATATGGATTGGATTCGGGCAAAAGCGACTTTTAGTGCCGATTATAGCTGGAATGCCGCTGCCTTAAACATCCAAGAATTAGGGAATATCGCCCAAAATGGACAAGTACGTAAGATTAATGGTGACCTGAATTTTACGAAGCTTTACAGCAAATCAAAATACCTTAAGAAAGTCGATAAGTCTTTGGGCGGGCGAAGCTCTCGCTCACGTGCTTCTAGACGAAATCGCTCCAGTCGTCGAGCATCACTCGAAGAAAACGATGAGTCTAGTGGTAAGAAAAGTCGTCGTAGTCGTCGAGATAGAAAAGATAAAAAGGCGAAAGACGAAGTTGATAAGCCAGATAGTAAGGACATTGCGAAAGCAGGAAAAGATAAGAAAGGGGGAAAAGGAACAGACAAGAAGGGTAAAAATGCTACGTCTAAAAAAGGAAAAGCTAAATCTAAGAAACCTAAGAAGAAAAAGAAGAAAAAAGAGCGTCAACCTTCCAAAGTGGAAGCGGGTCTCGTTCGGATGTTGCTTTCTGTTCGTAAAGGGCGTGTCGTCTATTCTGAGCGGTATGCTTCGGTGGTGCCAGGATTTACACCTAGGGCTAAGATTTTGGGGCAAAATGAAGGCTTCTCTTCTCCTGGGTGGGATTATATCACAGGCTTTCAACCCAACGATGCTAAGCTAAATTCGTTGGCACGAAACAATTGGATTACGGATGATATAATGTTGAATCAGCCACTCTCCCGAACGTATGCGCAGGAGTTTAATGCTTCCGTAACGGTCGAGCCATTCAGAGATTTTAAGATTGATATTGATGCTTCTAAAGACTTTACACGCAACCGTACCGAGATGTTTAAGGATACGTTGAATGATGGATTTAGAGATATTGTACATGCATTGCCACGAACAGTGGGTTCTTATACCATCTCATTCTACAATGCGAATACGATTTTCCGAAAGGATATTGTCGGACTTTTTCATCAGTTTGAAGACAACAGGCAGGTAATCTCCAAAAGATTATACATCAAGAATTTGGAAGATCAAGGCTTGCCGATTCCGCCATCTATCCCACCACATCCGATTGACACAGGTTATGTGCAAGGATATGGTCGATTCCAACAAGATGTATTAATACCTGCATTTTTATCGGCTTACACCAAAAAGAATCCGAATGTGGAGCAATTGTCTTTCTTGAAGACACTTCCGAGACCCAATTGGAAATTAACCTATACAGGTTTGTCCAAAATCCCAATGTTTAAAGCGCTATTTAAAAGCTTTAGCTTAAGACATGGATATTCTTCTAAGATGACGGTCAATGCCTATAATACAGCAACTAATTATGATCCTAACAATAAGGAAAAGTTGAATGAGAACACATACAGTTATTATTCGCAATTTGAAATTCCAGACATTACCATTCGGGAGCAATTTAATCCACTGATTGGATTAGATATGCGGATGAAGAACGACATGAGCATGAACTTCTCTTACAACAAATCGAGAAACTTAGATTTAAGTTTTGTTGATTATAAGCTTGCCGAAACAAAGACCACCGACGTGACCTTTGGATTTGGATATACCATCAAAGATGTAGAGTTTGGATTTTTGACAAGTAAGAAAAAGAAAAAGCGACGCAAAAGAGCCAAGAAGAAAAAGGCAAAGGACGACAAAGGGAAGAAAGGTAAGAAGCCAGGCCGACGGGGCGTGAAGAAACCTAAGTCTAAAAACTTAGTCATTAAAATGAATTTCTCCTTGAGAGATGATGTGACCTATAATCACCAGTTAGATCAAAATGTAACGGTACCGATTCGGGGCACAAACACCTTCTCCATGTCTCCAACCGTTGATTATAACATCAATGACCGTTTGACATTGCAATTTTACTTTGATCACCGTCGTACTAATCCCAAGACGTCTTCTAGTCCACCGACAGTATCGACAAGCTCGGGGGTTACTTTGCGATTTAATCTTGGTAAATAGTGTCTAGGTGTTCAATTGAACAATTGAACACCTAGTTGCTTTTTTAGGAATGTGGATAAATTATTGGGGTATTAGGGCGCTACGCTTTTGTTTTTG
>CAYTLX010000145.1:0-5963 GCA_964438645.1 uncultured Saprospiraceae bacterium
GCCGAAGGGAGAGAACGGCGTTAGCCGCTACAATAAAGGGTTTTGACATGGAAAATGCCTAATCAAATTTGGGGGTGGACTGATCAACTAACCAACTTAATTACTCGTATCGCTCCGCTACTCGAAGGCGTGAAATAAATTTCACAATCCATTGCTTGCGGCGGCTTCCTTACTTCTTTCTTGACTTAGATTTTAGGCTTTAGCACTTTTCAGGTTGACCAAACGCTCGTTTAAACGGGATAGCGAACAATAATCGATGAAAAATCCCTTTTATAATGTTTAGTAAACCAACGTTTAAAGATGACCAAGGTGTTGAGCAAAATATTTAAAAGCCATAAAGTCCCCTTTGCGTAAGGGGGATTTTTGGGGGTTTCAAATAAAAAGGTCTTTAAATATTTTGCGTATTTCATAGAAGGTAAATAACTCAGTATCAATAATTTACCTACAATATCCTAAAAACAACTAGGTGTTCAGTTGAACAATTGCATACCTCAACAATTGAACACCCAAACATCCATTCCACCATTATCAAAGTATTGAGTATCTTTGCTATAAATATGTACTTTTGCCGTTAAGCCATTGTACTTTTGATTCGCAAAACGAATCTAACCCAAGATTAAGAGACCTATGTATCCAGATTTTTCTTATTTATTCCATGATTTATTTGGCACGCAACCAGATAATATTGCGTCCATTGTTAAGACCTTTGGTTTCTTTTTAGCCGCAGGAGTTGGGGTTTTAGCGTATTTCTTTAAAATTGAATTGCAGCGAAAAGCTAAAGAAGGCATCTTTCAGCCCGTACCCGTTATTCAAATTGAAGGGGCAGCACCGACGATTGGTGACATCCTAGGGAATGCATTGATGGGGCTTTTATTGGGCATGAAAATACCTTATATCTATCAACATTTTAAGGAGTTTCAAATAGACCCTGCATCCGCTATTTTTTCGATGAAAGGCAATATTGTTTTGGGGTTGATTTTGGCGGCTGCCTTTGGATATTGGCGTTATTGGGATGGAGAACGCAAGAAAATAACTCCACCCAAAAGGACAAAAGTGAATGTTTATCCCCACGATAAAATTACGGAAATCGCCATGATAGCCGCCTTTTCGGGCATATTGGGTGCCAAAGTTTTTGATATATTAGAACACTTAGATAGTTTTGTGAAAGATCCAGTTGGGGTGTTTTTATCGGGGAGTGGGTTGGCGATATATGGCGGATTGATTTTTGGGTTTATTGCGGTCGTATGGTACTTGCGTAAAAATTTCCCTGGTATTTCGATATTACATGCGATGGATGCGGTGGCGCCTTCATTGATTTTGGGCTACGGCACTGGGCGTATAGGTTGCCAATTGTCAGGAGATGGAGACTGGGGGATTCCTGTAAAGGGAGTCACGAAGGCGGGTGTTGAATATGCTTATCATCAACCGAGTTGGGTACCCGATTTTCTTTGGTCTCAAACTTATCCGCATAATATTGCAGGTGATGGGATAACGTTGCCTGATTGCACCTACAATTACTGCAATGTTTTGCCAACAGGAGTATTTCCTACCCCTTTGTACGAGATTATCCTATCCGTGACCATTTTTGCCATTTTATGGATGCTTAGAAAGCGGTTAAAGACTGCTGGAACCTTATTTTTTGTATTCATGATTTTGGATGGATTGGAGCGCTTTTTTATTGAAAAAATTCGGGTCAATATCCAATATGAAAAATTTGGACTTCACTTTACTCAGGCACAATTTATCGCTATTGGGATGATCATTTTGGGCATCATAGGCATTGTATGGCGGATGAAAGCGTCGAAAAAAACGACAATAACTTAATCGCGGGCTTTCCTTATTCCCCCTTTTTGTCCGATAATTAACAATTGTTTATCACAAACAGAGCGTCCTAGCCATTACCTTTGTGACATAAAGAGAACAAGTCTATGAAAGTAATAATCGTATTGGTTGGACTACTAACCATGAGTTTCTTCGAGCTAAAAGGACAAAATCCCAAAAACGCTTCATGCCAAAATACATCTTTCGATAAAAAGGTGAATAATCTAATTCATTATAGGGTGCCAGTCATGGATGTCGATACCCTTGCGGGAAAAACAGACAAATATCTCATTTTAGATGCCCGAGAGCGAGAAGAATTTGACGTAAGTCACATGAAAGGCGCTCAATTTGCGGGCTTTAAACATTTTAAGATAGACGACTGGAAGGATGTGGATAAGGATACCCCAATTGTGGTTTACTGTTCGGTAGGCTATCGCAGTGAAAAGGTCGGCAAAAAGTTAAAAAAAGCAGGATTTACGCAAGTTTATAATCTATATGGCGGCTTATTTGAATGGGTAAATAGAAACTACCCTTTGGCTTCTAATGCCAAAAAGGTGCATACCTACAACAAAAAATGGAGTAAGTGGGTCTTTAATCCCAAGATTGAACAAGTTTGGTAGAAATGAAAGCCCTTTTAACACCAAGTACTTACCATTGTAATCGTAAGTGCTTTAGCTTTTCTACCTAAAAGTAGGAGCACCTAAACAGTTCCATTTTCCAAAGATTTTCGTAGATGTTAGGCTATTTGTGCAAGTATTCGTACTTTTGCAAGCATTTAATGTGCATTTTCCGAAAGGAAATAAAATTCAAAACCAAAATAAAGTTTCATGAAGAATCATTCTATATTCCAATTGGTGGCCATATTGCTTCTTGCGGTGGCCGTTACGCTGACAGGATGTCAAACTAAAGGAAGCGAGACGGGTACAACTACAACGTCTTCTACCCCCGCTAAAACGTCCACCAAAACTAATAAATATCCAATTGCTTACCTTAATACAGATACGCTGCTAGCCAATTACAATTATTTTGTCGCAGCAAGTAAGGCATTGGCGGATAAAGAACAAAAAGCCACCGCTTCTTTGGAGCAAAAGGGGCGGAAGTTGCAAAATCAATACATGGCGGTTCAAAAGAAAGTCCAAGCGGGCGAGTTGACTTCCAATCAAATTGCGGAGCAAGAGCAACGCTTTGCCAAGAAACAACAGAAATTGGGAGAAGAACAACAAAGAATTTCTCAAGAAATTATGAAAGAAACTCAAGAAGTTCAAGACACCCTTTATTCTAAATTAAGAAGAGTCTTGCGTCAATATGCTAATGATAATGGTTACGATTATGTGTTGAGTTATGCAGAAGTAGGAAGTCCTGTCCTGATTGCTCCCGAAGGCGCAGACGTGACGGATGCAATTGTCAAAATATTAAACGAAGAAGGGGGCGAGTAAATGCATCCCATTTTTAAAAAAATGAATCAATTAGGAAGGGACCACGTGCCCTTCCTTTTTATATTGGACTATGCCCTAAAAAGTCCGATGGTTATTCCTTTAGATGAAATTAATCCGAAAGAAATTCAATTCTCATTTGGAAATCATCATAACGTTGAGCCGAATTTTGACGCCCCCAAAGCATTAGCGTTTAGTTTTTCAGCACCTAGCGAGCAAGTATTCAAAGATGCTTTTGACCAAGTTCAAAAGGAAATTCATGCAGGAAATACTTATTTAACCAATCTGTGTTTTAAAATTCCTATCCAAACCAACTGGGATTTAAGGACTATTTTTGCGCAAGCGAATGCTAAATATAAATTGAGATATAGGGATGAGTTTGTGTTTTTTTCGCCAGAGACTTTCGTCAAAATAGATAATCGAAAGATTTCGACTTTCCCGATGAAAGGAACGATTGATGCCGCAATTCCAGATGCCCAAAACATCCTTCTAAACGACCCAAAGGAAGATGCAGAGCATGCCACTATTGTTGATTTATTACGCAATGACTTGAGTGCTGTCGCCAAAGAAGTACGCCTAAAAAAATTCAAATATCTAGATTTGGTCGAAAATCATCGGGGAGCTATTTGGCAGATGAGCTCTAAAATTGAAGGCGTTTTGCCGAAAGGCTACGAACAGAAAATCGGGGATATTTTTAACCAGTTATTGCCCGCAGGCTCCATTACGGGAGCTCCCAAAAAGAAAACTTTAGAGATTATTCAAGAAGCCGAGACCGATGCTCGTGGTTTTTATACGGGCGTAGCTGGTGTGATGGCTGGAGGAGTGGTGGATAGTGCGGTGATGATTCGATTTGTTGAGAAAAAAGGCGGACAATACTTTTATCGAAGTGGTGGCGGCATCACGTCTCAGAGTGAGATAAAAAAAGAATATGATGAGTTATTAAACAAAATTTACATTCCAACAAAGTCGGGTAGGATGTTTTTGTTAGAGACGATTCGTTGGGCAGATGGGCATTTTGCGCACTTAAAGGAACATCAGCAACGCCTTGATTACAGTCAAAAATCTGTTTTTGGCGATAGTGCGATGCCCATCAATTTATCAAAGATTCTTTATGAATCTATCTCAAAATACGATTTTGGCAAACAAGTAATGAAGTGTCGGGTCATTTATGGAAAGAAAATAGAGCGGATAGAATTTGTACCCTACCGAAAAAAGAAAATCGCTTCTTTGCAATGTGTTTATATTAGCGCACAAGAAGATTTGCTCAAATGGGAAGATAGACGGTTTTATCAGTCTCTGCTTGCGCAAAAAGGGAATGCCGATGAAATATTAATTATTAGAGACGGCTTCGTGACCGATATTAGCTATGCCAATATTGCCTTGTTTGACGGAAGGACTTGGTGGACTCCTGAAAGACCTTTGTTGAAAGGAACTACGCTAACCAAGCTGCTTGAAGATGGACTGGTACAGCCCAAACCCATTCCCTTGAAGGATTTGATGAATTATCAAAAAATAAGAATTTTTAATGCGATGATTCCTTGGAGAGCTGCCCTTGACGTTGATATTAAAGATATAAGTAACTATTTAGGTATCCGCACATTTTTGTCATAAATGCCCTTTTTGCGCCTGTTTTTGCTATTTTTTTATCACGTAGCCTAGCTACTCTTCAAAAAAATAGGAGCACCTAAACAGTTACAAAAATAGCCCATCCGCATTTTGCGAATGGGCTATTCTAAGCAGGCTTCTTTTCTATCTTAGGAGCGTGCAAGTTCCTTTGATAGATTTCTTTTTACCATTGATAAAAGTAACTTCTACAATGAAAGGGTAAACATCAGAAGGCAGCTCCTTGCCTTTGAATTTTCCATCCCACCCCGTGTCTGGTTTGTCATTGTTATATACTTTTTTGCCCCATCTATCGTAGATTCTGAAGTCTGTCACGTCCAATAGTGCGGCTACATCATCCGAAATCACGACATTGAAATGGTCATTAGTTCCGTCGTTGTTAGGCGTAAAGGCATTGGGTATGTCAATATCTTCGGGGAAGATTCGAATAACAAATACTCCCGTACTGTTGAAACAACCCGCATCATCTGCAATGTTCAAATTATAGGTAATATCGTCCGTAGGAGTGACCGACGGATTAGAACAAACTAAGCAACTCAGTCCATCCGAAGGGTTCCAAGAGAAGACGTAAGGTGGATTATATTCGACGGGGAGTTGAATGGTCGTCCCTGCAAAAATAGTAGTATCAAACATAATATCTGGAATAGGGGTTACCACAAAAACGGTAACCGTATCCATTCCGACACATCCTGTTCCATTATCTGCCGTTACAATAAAATCCGTGGTGATAATAGGTAAAGCGGTTGTGGTCGAATTATTGGGCGAGCCCACAAGACCCGTTGGAGTCCACGAATAAGTATATGCTGCTTGCGGATTATTGACATTCAAAACGGTCGTATCGCCTTGGCACATGCTTGTATTATCGGCACTAACTGGAGTTTCGGGTAAAATGGTAACGGAATGGGTCACTGAGCTAGTACAACTTGAATTGGTATTGCTCGAAGTTAAGGCTACATCATAAGTACCTGGCCCCATAAAAATATGGATAGGGTTTTCTAAGTTACTTGTTGTGCCATCCCCAAAGTCCCAAGCATATTGGTTGGCATCGACAGATTGATTGGTAAAGACAAAAGATTCGTTTTCACA
>CAYTLX010000146.1:0-5940 GCA_964438645.1 uncultured Saprospiraceae bacterium
TCGCGACAGGATTCGAACCTGTGACCGTCTGCTTAGAAGGCAGATGCTCTATCCAACTGAGCTACGCGACCAAAATAGCGTGTGCAAAGGTAAGGGGATTTATGGAAATAACAAAACAATAGGGTGAAATTATTGATACGATACTATTTTTGATGCTTATTCAAATGTTTGTGGGTAGTAATTTTACCCCATTGCCCATCATAAAATCGCTAATAAACATCCCGAATCTTGGCCATCAGTTCTTCGGGGCTATTGATGTCTTGATATTTACCCCCTTTTGAGAACGTAATACTGCCGCTTTCTTCGGAAACAATGATGACAGATAAGGAAGAAGTTTCTGTCAGTCCGATTCCCGCACGGTGCCGGAGCCCAAATTTTTGGGGCAAGTTGGTGCTCTTAGATATAGGTAAGACGCAACTGGTCGCCAAGATTTTATTCTTATGGATGATGACGGCTCCATCATGTAATGGGCTTTCTTTGTTGAAGATGCTGAGTAATAGTTCTTCGCTGATATTGGCATTAATTACTTGCCCTGTTTTTACCAATTCGTCGATATTACTACTGATGGGTGCCAAAATGATTAAGGCGCCCCAACGACGAGATTTCATGCGAAAAGAAGCATTCGTAATTTCTTCAATTAATTGTGTATTTTCTTCCTTGGGAGTCGTGCCATTAGGATTGAGAAATTTATTGATAAAATCGAAGCGACCTTGCAGAGTCGTTTGACCAAGATACAGCAAAAATCGCCTTATTTCGGGTTGGAAAATAATGATTAAGGTGATGATTCCAATATTCGCTATCTGATTGATTATCAGGGATGAAAGATCCATTTCAAGGAATTTCATCACCCATCCAGCAGAGAAAAAAAGCAATACACCTAGCACAATATTAAAAGCGATGCTTCCGCGCAATAAAAGGTATATTTGGTAGAACAAATATCCCACAATCAAGATGTCTAGGATGTCCCAGATACTGATGGGTAAAAAACCTATTTTTATTAAGTATATAGCCATAAGGCAAAATGCCCTCCTTAGCCAAACCAAGGAGAGCAAGTTTTTATTTTACTAAAGTGTTGGTACCGTAAAAGAAGAAGGTGAGCATGTCCGCCGACTCTTGAATTAGTTTTGATGTGGGTTTTCCAGCACCATGTCCAGCAGAAGTTTCGATACGGATTAAGATGGGTTTGTCTCCTTTTTGGTGTGCTTGTAGCGTTGCCGCAAATTTGAAAGAGTGAGCAGGTACTACACGGTCATCATGGTCGCCTGTCATCACCATTGTCGCAGGATAGGCTGCATCCTTGACATTGTGCAATGGGGAATACGCATATAGATATTTGAAATCCTTTTCGTTTTCACTCAAACCGTAGTCATACGACCAAGCACGTCCAATCGTGAACTTATGGTATCTAAGCATATCCAATACGCCAACTCTAGGAAATGCCACACTGTAGAGCTCTGGACGCTGGGTAATACAGGCACCAACGAGTAGTCCTCCATTAGAACCGCCTTCAATGCCGAGTTTTTTGGACGACGTGTAGCCTTCCTTGATTAAGTATTCGGCAGCACCAATAAAATCATCAAAAACGTTCTGTTTTTTCTCTTTGGTGCCGTCTAAGTGCCACTTTTGACCAAATTCACCACCACCACGAATATTAGCGACCGCATAAATACCGTCATTTTCCATAATCAGCGAACGAACTAAGCTAAAATTAGGAAGAATAGAAATATTGAAGCCACCATATCCATAAAGTAGCGTAGGGCGTTGACCATCCATTTTGAGTCCTTTTTTGTGGGTGATAAAGATAGGTACTTTGGTGCCATCTTTACTCGTAAAAAAGACTTGTTGGGTTTCGTAAGCATCGCTGTCAAAGTCGATACCTGATTTTTTAAAGATTTTAGATTTTCCTGTGGCAGCATCCAATCGATAGATGGTATTGGGTCGGGTAAACGAACTAAAGGAGAAGAAAGCTTCTTCCTTATCCTTTTTTCCCGAAAGGGCGCCTACCGTACCGATTCCAGGCAATTTTAGATCATAAGCTTTTTGGCCATCCAAGCTATAAGTGACTACTTTAGAAGAAGCATTGTGCAAGTAGTGGGCAAATATTTTGTGCCCGATTAAGGAGACACTGCGCAGTACATCTTTGGATTCAGGAATTATTACTTTCCAATTTTTTTCATTGGGTGCATCTGCATTTACTGAAATCAATCGCTGGTTTGGCGCTTTATTATTAGTTAATATCAACAGCTCATTATTGATGTTGTCGATGACGCTAAAATCAGACTCAAAAGATGTAGTTACGGGTGTAAAAGTACTATTTGGGTCTTTTAAGTCTTTGATATACAGCGCATTACCGCTAGTGGACTTAGCGACGGATATGGCTAAATACCTTTCATCTTCTGTTGTTTGACAATAGAAATTATACTCTGGATTGGAGCGGTCGGCATAGATGAGCTTGTCTTCACTTTGGGGCGTGTTCAATTTATGAAAATACACTTGATGAAAAAGATTAGTCCCTTTTAGCTTGTCATTATTATCGGGCTGCGGATAGCGGCTATAGAAAAAGCCATCGCCTGCCCAAGAAATAGCCGAGAACTTAACCCAATCAATTTTTTCCTTTAACTTTTTTCCTGTTTCCAGGTTTTTGATAAGAATGGTCTGCCAGTCAGAGCCCCCTTCACTAATTTGATAGGCTAGATATTTGCCATCTTTCGAGAAATCCATCCCGCCAAGGGCAATCGTGCCATCTTTCGAGAATTTGTTGGGATTAAGCACTTCTTTTGGTGCGGCATCTAGTGTCTCTTGTACAAAAAGCACACTTTGGTTTTGTAGTCCATCATTTTTGAAGAAATAATATTTTCCGGCAACGGTAAAAGGAGTCGAAAACTTGGCATAATTCCATAGCTTGGTCAATCGCTCCTTGACAGCATTACGGAAGGGAATTTGACTCAAATAATGCTCCGTGATTTTGTTTTGCGCAAGCACCCATTTTTTAGTGTCTTCTGCATGGTCATCTTCTAACCAGCGATAAGGGTCGGCGACTTTGGTCCCAAAGTAGTCGTCAATAACAGAAGTATCTTTCTTGGTTTGGATGTATTTCACAGGAATTGTTTTAAACTGCACAATCGGTCCAGATGGCGCATCAGATGTGGCGGAATTTTTGCATTGAGCAAATAGCAGAATGATGACAAAAAGTATGTAGTTGAGTCTCATAGAGATTTTTTTACGCAAGAAATGGGAAATTTTATGCAATTTTAAGGAAAATTTCCGATTTGTGACTAGATAGATGCTAATTATTTGTTGTTTTGTACTTTGTTTGTTGATCAAGCCGTTTTTATCCCACAAATTTAAGTTATATGCGTATTTTTTTTATTGTTGGTTTGCTTTCCTTGAATTGGGTTCCCTTATGGAGCCAAGATATCGGCACTTTGGAGATTCAATTGAGTGAAGCCGTTGCGACATGGCAAAATGCTGCGGCAGAATTGGATGCGGCTGTGGTCGAAATGAGTGAAATTCAACGTCAATATGATGATATGGTACGGGCAAGAGAGTGGATGAAAAAAAATCTTGAAAATAGGAGAGCTCAGGAAGAATCTCCCAAAAAGGTGAAAAAAGCTAAAAAGGCCTATAAAAGCGGAGTGAAAAAGTCGAAAAAACTTTTGCGTAAGCTCAACTCCAAGCAACGAGATATCAATAAGTTGATGGAAAAAGTCGAAAATAATCGACAGGAAATGAATGTGCTGATGAATCAGCGAGATGAATTGATCAAAGGGGGCAACGGTGGTAAGAAAATTTATTCAGGTTATTTTCCGAAGTACAAGTCGTTTTATCGGGCAAGTGAGAAGGATAATGTCTATTACCATCATCCAAAATTTGACTGTAAGGTTGATTTTGATGGGACGGATACAAGGCTGAACAAACATCGAATAGAATACCAAGAATCGGTGTTTTTTACATATCAGCCGAGTTATTTGCCGTTATTTAATGGGGAACCGTATCTAAAAGCGAGTACCTTTTTTACTTTAGTCGAAGGCGGACAATTTTTTCTGAACCTAAATATCCGCATACAAACCGATAATCCTAGGCAAGACTATGGTTATCTTGAAAGGGGGAGTCGATTGTTTATCACCTTTATGAATGGGGATGAGTTGGTATTGACCAATAACCTACTGAATCTAGGTAGTTTTAATAGAAAGAAAGGGGTGGTGTTATTCCGCGGGCAATACTCCTTAAATGTTTACTCCCAAAATAAGATCAAAAAGAATCCTATTGACAAAATTCGCATTGAATGGGCCAAAGGATATGAAGATTATAATATCTACCATGTTGACTTGCTTCAAAAACAGTTTAAGTGCCTGTAACGTCTTTGTTATTCAGGTATGATATTTGCATCAATGTACTTAAATCCATCTAAAGTATAATTCTCCAAATTTCTATTTATAAATCATAGCTGTCCGATTTAGGATGGCCTTTTAAAAGAATTTTGGATGAAACAAAATGTACTACTTTTAATTATGCTCCTATGGTTGCCGTTTTTGGGCAGCACCCAAACAGTAATCCCAATTGATACCACGCTCGGACACTTTGTAAAGACCGCCTTGATAGGTGCTAAGCAAAGTGCGTCTAATATTCAAGGAAACTATGACCAAAGTATCGGTGTTTTTTATGATTTTGGGGATACCGAGCTTGGCTTGGAGCATGGAGTAATCCTATCGACAGGTCGTGTCATGTCAGCGATTGGACCGAATAAATCGGGTGGAATGGGTTTTGCATTGGGTCTAGGTAGCGATACGACCTTAGCAGCTTTAAGTGGCGCCCCATTGCTTGATGCGACGTCTATTGTGTTTGATTTTGTGCCTTTTACCAATGAAATTAGTTTTGATTATGTATTTGCATCTGAAGAATATCCAGAATATGTAAATTCTCAGTTTAATGATATTTTTGGTTTTTTCGTAAGCGGTCCAGGTATCGATGGTGAAAAGAATATTGCACTATTGCCTGACGGAAGTTCAGTCTCCATTAATAATGTGAACCATTTGACCAATAGTCAATGGTTTAAAAATAATACTACGACATTACCTGTGCCACCAGTAGATACTGCACACATTGAGTATGACGGGTTTACTATTCCATTGACAGCAAAGGTTGAAGTGACTCCATTTCAAACTTATCGCCTAAAAATAGTCATAGCGGATGCTTATGACAACACATGGGATTCTGCTATTTTCTTAAAAGAGAATTCTTTTAGAAGCAAGCCTTTGGTGTTTAATTTTGATTTTACGGAAGGAGAATATTTTCAGACGATTTATGAAAATGATCATCCCCTAGAAATAACCGCTCAACTGCCTAATGTTGCCAAGCAAGATATTACCTATCACTTTACCTATTCAGGAGATGCGGAGTTGGGGCAAGATTTTTTGGCACCAGAGAGCTTTACCTTTAAACAAGGAGAAACGGTCGCTAGTTTTTTGATTGAGCCAGTCAAAGATAAGGTTTTGGAAGGGCCAGAATCGATACTTTTAATCATTGACGAAACGCAAGATACATTGAATATTACCCTAGATGAACAATCAGTCGTTCCTGTCGCCGACTTAGCGCAAAGCAATAGGGTATTGTACCCCAATCCTACACAGAGTACATTCGGATTATCTGAAGATGCAGATGTAGAGCAGGTTACGATATATACCCTTGCGGGAAAAAGAGTGAAGGAATTTCGCTCGGACTTTGAGCGTATGAATGTGGATGATGTAGCGAAGGGCTTATATGCTGTTCATATCGTGACAAACGACGGATTGATTGTCAACTCCTTAAAAATTGAGTAACGTCGTTATGGGGGCAAAGTCCGTTCGATAGTCTATAATTGTAACTGTTTAGGTACCCACACATTATTGCCATAAAATGCCCTTTTTGCGCCTGTTTTTGCTATTTTTTTATCACGTAGCG
>CAYTLX010000147.1:0-5932 GCA_964438645.1 uncultured Saprospiraceae bacterium
AATTTTCAGTCCATCTTCAAGCTCATCCAATAATTTTACGGAAGTAAAACCATCGTTGGTAGCCCCTACGACCACACGAATTTTTTCAAACTCATATTCACCAGCTTTGGGCTCTGGGTGGCTAGCATATACCACCAAGGACTCGCCGTCCCGAATCACCGCGGATTCCGGCAAGGCCGTTTCCGATTGATCATCCAACCAAATCTGAGCATTCAAAAATAAATCTTTAAAAAACACAGGGCGTTCACCATGTAAGTGACCATGCACCCGCACTGTTTTTGAATCCATATTAAATTCTCTTCCGATAATACTCACTTCACCTTCATATTTTTTATGACCAAGAGCAGGAATCACATAGCTGATAGACTGACCTATTTTTACTTTCGCAATATCCTTTTCAAAAACATCTAACTCCAAGTGCAAGTGATCATCAGAAATAATCTCCATCAAAGGTTTATTCGCTTCCGCAAAAAGACCATTATGCAGATTAATATTAGTAATATAACCGCTCATCGGAGAGAAAACAGGAATGCGTTGCCGAATGTTTTCTGCTGTCAACTGATTTACATTAATGCCTAAATAACTCAATTGCTTGCGCAAACCCATCTGTTGGGCTTCCAAAATAGCCACTTCCGACTGCGCTTTTTCAAGACTTCGGCTCACGCCCGCATCGGCATTCATCAATTGTTCTTGCCGATTGAGTTCTAGTTTTTTTTGTTGGAGCGCGACATTTAGCTCTAAGTATTTTTGTTGTTGGCTAATCAAGGATGGATTTTCGATATAGGCGATAATCGCTCCTTTTTTAATAGCATTCCCCTCAACAAACTTCTTGCTACCGACCACGATTCCAGATAGCTTAGCCGTAACAGAAGCATATGCATTGGGTGGTAGACCAAGTGTACCCGTCGCTTTTACATAGTTATTCACTTTCATTTTTGACAATTCACCAAACTCTAACCCTATTGTCTCCGCTTGGTCAACCGTTAAATGAATACCGTCTTCTTCGTGCTCATTGTGCCCCATTTCATCAGCATCATGTAATTC
Source organism: uncultured Saprospiraceae bacterium (assembly GCA_964438645.1). Lineage (GTDB taxonomy): Bacteria > Bacteroidota > Bacteroidia > Chitinophagales > Saprospiraceae > HyVt-613. The sequence goes on from CAYTLX010000147.1 coordinate 1,045, forward strand.
ATGATTTTCGTTGGCATGATTAGATTCTAGATGTTCATCTTGACACGAATAAAAAAAGAAGATAAAAAGTCCTCCTAACAGGAGCATTATTGTTATATTTTTCATGGTTTAAATTTTATTGATTGATGAGAAATTGGTACAATATAACCGCTCGATTTTGAGCTATCAATTGCTCCAAATATTTCTGTTTGATATTGGCGACCCATTGCAGACTATTCATTAATTCAAGATACGAAATGGCCCCTGCTTGATAATTCAACCACGCAATTCTTAGCATTTCTGTACCCATAGACTCTATTTGTTGTTGGTAAAAATGAGCTCCTTCTTCGTAACGAAGAATTTGGCTTTTTACATTCGACAATCTTCGTGCATACTCTATTTCCTTTTGTTGAAGCGCTGCTTTCGCAAATGCGATATTTATTTTCTGGGAAGCAACTTTTTGCTTATTGTTTCCTTTAAATAACGGAATAGAAATGCCCGCCTGAACGCCACTCAACCAACCTACACCAAAGAAATTTTGGGCGGAATAACCTAGCTTATAATCCGGCTTCACAGCAGCACTAATCCGTTTAATTTTGGCTTGTTCCACTTGAATGATTGCTTGCTGCTTTTGCAATGCAAGTGCTTGTCCTTCACTTTCGTTAATTGCCAAAACAGATAATTTACCATCGGAAGTCAAGGGTTCATCCTGTTGAAGCAATAATTGAAAGGAAGCTTCGAGTTGATTTATTTCTAACACTAATTGCTCAGACAACATTTCAGTTTCTCTCAACTTTGTCTCTATTGAAAGAGTTTCCAAACCATTCGTCGCACCCGCATCTAATCTTTTTTTTGCCAAATCAAAATAGGTTTGATACAGGGTTTTTAACTCTTGGTACCAGCTTAGTAATTCTTTCTTATACTGTAACTCAACAAAGGACTTTCGTACTTGATAGCGCAATTCATTTTGCATTATGGATTGATTTACAGCACTTTGTGCCATAATTTTATCTTGCAGTTGATTCTTAGCACGCCATCCATGTCTATTAGGAATAGATTGAACCACACCCAATTGATGGACTTGTTCAGGATTAGATTTAAACATTCCATCGCCCTGATAGGAAAAAGATGTTGGGCCTAAATTATATTTCATTCCTTGAAGTGCTTTGTTTTTTTGCACATCTAATTGAGCTGCCTTTATGCTTGGGTGATTAGACATTGCCCACTCAATAGCTTGCTCTAAACTCACACTCCTAGCTTGCGCATTAAGATGGGAAGGGGCTGCAAAAAAAGACAACCCAAGCCCAATAATAACCATTAGGCTAGGGGGCATTTTGGGACTTTTTAATTTTTCCACCCAAAAATAAAATATAGGCAAAATCAACAAAGTCAATAGAGTCGCCGAAATCAATCCTCCAATAACAACTGTTGCCAAAGGGCGTTGGACTTCTGCCCCTCCTGAAGTAGAAATAGCCATGGGCAAAAAACCGAAAGATGCCACAGCAGCTGTCATCAACACAGGTCTTAATCGTACCGTTGTCCCCATAAATATTCGTTTTTTAATATCTTTAACTCCTTCTGATTTGAGCTGATTTAAATAACCTATCAAAACAATTCCATTTAAAACCGCCACCCCAAACAAAGCGATAAAGCCAATGCCTGCCGAAATACTAAATGGCAATCCCCTCAATTCTAAAGCCCAAATCCCACCAATAGCCGACAGCGGAATAGCCGTAAAAATCAAAATCGCTTGCGCAAAAGATCCAAAAGTAAAATACAACAAAATAAAAATCAAAGCCAATGCCAATGGTAAAGCTATGGCTAAGCGTGCATTTGCTGCTTTCAAATTTTCAAATTGCCCTCCATAAGTAAAGTAATATCCGATTGGCAATTTCACTTGCTCATCCAACCTAGTGCTAATCTGTCCCACCAATGACTCTACATCCGTATTACCCACATTGACTCCAATGACAATTCTTCTGTTGGTATTTTCTCTAGAAACTTGCATTGGCGCATCTTTTAATTGAATAGTAGCCACGGTATTCAGGGGTATTTGTTCCCCATTTTTTAGCGTCACAAAAATATTTTCAACATCCTGAATCCCTTTTCGGCTCGACTCTTCCAATCGCAACACCAAATCAAATCGCTTCTCTCCTTCAAAGATGACACCCGCCTTTTCGCCTGCAAAGGCCGTACGGATTACTTGATTTACTTCTTTGACATGCAAGCCATATTGAGCCATTTTTTTATAGTCATAATTGATAATAATCTGGGGCATCCCAATGGTTTGTTCAACATTTACGGTACCTACTCCATCAATTTTCCCGATTACTTTCTCTGCTTCTTTTGCCTTACGATAAAGTAAATCCAAATTATCACCAAACAATTTAATGGCAATATCCGACTTTACGCCAGTCATTAACTCATTGAATCTCAACTGAATAGGTTGTGAAAACTCATACCCAACACCAGGTATTACCTGCAATGCTTCTTCAATTATTTCAAACATTTCCTGCCTATTTTTGGCCGAAGTCCATTCTGATTTTGGCTTCATCACCAACACATAATCTGCAATTTCTACGGGCATGGGGTCCGTAGGAATCTCGGCAGAACCAATATTAGCCACAACATCTTCTATTTCTGGAAAATTTTTCAAAAGTTTATTTTGTATCATTTTGGCCGTTTCCACACTTTGCGTAAGCGAACTTCCTGGCGGCAAAATGTGCTGCATCGCCAAATCGCCTTCTTCCAAAGTAGGTATAAACTCGCCACCCATCCGACTAAATACAAAAATACTTATAAAAAATAGTAACAAGGTTACCCCTACAAACATGGCTTTAAACCGCATAGCCAACGCCAAGACAGGCGTATAAAGTCGCTGAAAAAATTGAATAATTTTATCTGAAATGGTCAATTGCCCACTGACTTGTTTACTCAAAAACAAAGCAGACATCATCGGTACATAGGTCAATGACAAAATCAAAGCACCAGTGATGGCCAACATGACGGTTTGAGCCATCGGCTTAAACATCTTACCCTCAATACCAACCAAAGCCAATATCGGAATATAGACCATCAAGATAATTATTTCCCCAAAAGCCGCCGAATTTCTAATCCTTTGAGATGAACCAATGACTTCTTCATCCATTTCTTTTTGCGAAAGCCTACGTCCTGAATACCCAATATGCAATCGATGCACAATCGCTTCCACTATAATCACGGCTCCATCGACAATCAGCCCAAAATCTATCGCTCCCAAACTCATTAAGTTGGCAGAAATCCCCAATACATTCATCATAGAAACCGCAAAAAGCATGGCAAAAGGAATCACCGATGCAACAATCAAGCCCGCTCGCCAATTTCCTAAAAATAATATTAAGATAAAAATAACAATCAAGCCCCCTTCAATCAGGTTTTTTTCGACAGTAGTCATCGCTGTTGTTACCAATTTATCTCTGACCAAAAAAGGCTCTACAATGACTCCTTCTGGTAAAGACTTCTGAACCTGCAGCACTCGCTCCTTTACTAATTCTGTCACTTTCGCAGAGTTCGCCCCCTTAAACATCATTACTTTGCCTCCTACAACTTCTTTACCATCTCGCACTAAGGCGCCGTACCTTGGCGCTTTGCCGATACGAACGGTGGCAATATCCTTAATTAAAATTTGCGTATTATTATTTTTCTGAAAAGCAGGAGTTAAAACAATATTTTCAACATCTTCTAAAGAACGCACCAACCCTTCCGATCGAATATAATAAGCGCTTGAATTTTTCTCAATGTAAGCCCCCCCTGTATTCTCATTACTACTCACGAGCGCTTCGTACACATCAGTAATAGATAAATTCATGGACTTCAGTAACTGTGGATTCACAGCAACTTCATATTGTTTTAGGTATCCCCCCATCGAATTAATCTCTGCAACTCCTTCAATACCAAGCAATTGTCGCTTTACAATCCAATCTTGAAATGTTCGTAATTCAATCGCCGTGTACTTATCTTCGTACCCTTCAGAAGGCCGCACTACATATTGATAAATCTCCCCTAGCCCGGTACTCAAGGGTGCCATCTCAGGCGTACCTAAGCCATCAGGAATGGCATCTTGGGCTTCAATTAGTCGTTCATTGACCAATTGTCGAGCAAGATAAATGTCATAATTTTCATCAAACACAACAGTAATTACCGATAGTCCAAATCTTGATGTCGAACGAATCTCTTCAATTCTTTGTAAGCTCTGCAAAGAAAGCTCAATCGGAGCGGTAATAAATTGCTCAATTTCTTGGGTCGCCAGAGTCGGCGAAATAGTAATAATTTGTACCTGATTATTGGTAATATCAGGTACGGCGTCGATTGGTAACTGACGGATGGAGTACATTCCCCAAATGGTCAAAGCCACCATCATCAAGCCAATCAAAAACTTATTCTTAACCGAATAAGCTATTATTTTGTCAAACATGGATTCTTTTATTTCTTATTAATATTTGCTTCTATAATTGGTATTGGAATATAGACATTCCCTTTCCATACAAGGAAAAATAGCATTGTTTTCCAGTAACATAATTCAAGAAGCGTACAATCGGGATAGAGATATCCCTAAAATTTAACAAGAAAAATTAGGCGGACGCCAGATGCCTTGCTCATAGTCAAAGCTGTAATTAAAAGAATAAAGAAAAGAAAAGGAAAAATTTGGCTCGACTTCCACTACAGGAAGAACAGGAATTTGTGGAACTGTTACACTCACGCTGCAACAATCACATGAACAAAAAGGAGTACAATCATCCTCTTCATGATGCTCATGACCATCCCCCACCGAAGCGATTTCATGCCCCTGCCCAACAAGTCCATCGGCACATGGAACAAGAGCCATTGAAAAAATGGCCATAGATAATATGATTGCGAATATTTTCATCAG
>CAYTLX010000148.1:0-5913 GCA_964438645.1 uncultured Saprospiraceae bacterium
ATGCTTCTGGCCCGTCCATAATGGGAATGTCTAAGGCATACCACGCTGTTAAGTCTTCTTTACCTTTGCGAACTAATAATGCTTTTTGGCAAATATGCCCAGCAATAGTCATTGTGTCTTGTTTTATCTCCCACTTATTCCAATTCGACATATTGACTGCTGCTGCCGTAAGGGGCTCATTCTTCATATCTATGATATACATTGTATCTTTACCAAAATCCTTATAAAAAGAAGGCTCTGTATATTGGCGTATTAGGAATTTTCGATTTCCCACTGTAAAAAAATCGGAAGTTAAACTTAGCGTCTGATAAACAGAACGCCCATCTGCGTAACAGTACTTTCGCTTTCTTTTTTGACTATTTGCTTTTTCAATAATACCGTTATTACCTCCATGTGCAATAAACCCTACCGATGGCAAATCTGTCATCCAGTCATAATAAACCACTATATTTTGGGCATCCACAATTTGGGGCGCAACCCAAAAAATAATTCCATATAAAAATAACTTAATTTTTTTCATTAATCTATTTTCTGGTAACAGTTTGGCAGAAACATCTTTGCGCCCCTTTTATTGGATTTTTAGTCATTACTTAACAAGGCCCTGACTCTTCAAATACAATTTCATCTCCTATAATCACAGTATCCTTGTCACAGTTATCATTATGCCAATGCCAATGGCCATTATCGTCTCTGTATATCACCCAAGATGGAGACTCAGAAATACTTTCCTTCAATACAAAATCCTGTACTTCTGAAGCTGCAAAAGCCCCAAAACTAAACCCAAGAAACAAAACAAATAAAAGCAAAATCTTTTTCATAATTTTAGTTTTTAAATAAACTTAACTTCCAAAGGAAGCTCGGAGAATATCTCCTTGTCAGCGTCCTTCTGTTTTGTATCTAAAGCAAATATAATCAATTTTTTCGATAAAACCCAAAAAGTGGGCATTCAGAATATGATTTGGTTTGTTCATTTCTAGTTTTTAAGCTAGGGGGCCCAAACCGTTGTTTCATGGGGGCAATATTTTTTACCCATTCGTGCTTAAGTTGAATAAGATTTAGAAAACCTTGTGCGTGCTTAGGCTATTGTTTGGAGTTCGTGCTTGGCGCTTTTTCAGATCCCCAACTCACTATATTGGTTGCGACGCTAACATTTAATAAGGCTACCCCAATATTTTTTACTATCTTGCCGTCTAAATAGACGCAAAAAAGTAAAAATGAAACCAAAATCAATTTTTCTATCTTTAGCGGTATTGCTACCCGTTTTAATTATTTTGTTAGCAGTGATGATAAATTCGGGATGGTGGTGGACTTTTGTCATTGTAGGGCCTGTTACTTTATTGGGGCTGTATGATGTGATTCAAAAGCGGCACACTATTAATCGGAATTTTCCCGTGATAGGGCATTTTCGCTATTTGTTGGAAGAGATTCGGCCAGAGATAATGCAGTATTTTGTGGAAACAGATACAGAGGGACGACCGATTCCAAGATTGTTTCGGTCTTTGATTTATCAGCGCGCAAAAAAAGTCAATGATACGACGCCATTTGGGACGCAGTTTGATGTCTATGCGGAGGGCTATGAATGGATGGATTATTCTATTTATCCCAAACATGAAGAAGAGCTAAATCACAATCCTAGGGTGCGTATTGGTGGCGCCGATTGCAAACAACCTTATGATGCAGCGTTATTGAATATTTCTGCGATGAGTTTTGGTTCGTTGTCTGACCGAGCGGTGATGGCGATGAATCTAGGTGCCAAGATGGGGGGCTTCTATCACAACACTGGTGAAGGAGGCGTCAGTCATCACCACCTAAAACATGGTGGGGATTTGGTCTGGCAAGTAGGAACGGGGTATTTTGGTTGTCGGTTGCCAGACGGCGGTTTTTCGGAAGAGAAATTTACCAAAAATGCGCATCGACCAGAAGTAAAAATGATTGAAATTAAGCTCTCACAAGGAGCGAAACCTGGTCATGGTGGTATTCTACCAGCCATTAAGAATACCGAAGAAATCGCTAAGATTAGGGGGGTAGAACCCCATACGACGGTGTATTCTCCCCCTTTTCACCAAGCATTTGAAGGGGCAGAAGGGCTGATGCATTTTGTCGCAAGACTTCGAGAACTAAGTGGCGGGAAACCCGTGGGTTTTAAGTTGTGTGTAGGGCGAAAAGTAGAGTTTGTGGAGCTATGTCAGGCCATGATTTCAACAGGAATCAAACCAGATTTTATTACAATTGATGGAGGCGAAGGGGGGACAGGTGCTGCACCGGTGGAATTTTCTAATTCAATAGGGATGCCACTTCGAGATGGATTAGCTTTCGCAAAAGACATGTTGGATGGTTTTGATTTAAAGAAAGATATAAAGCTGATTGCTTCTGGTAAAATCTTGACGGGTTATCACATGGTTCGCGCCATTGCCTTAGGGGCAGATATTTGCAATAGCGCACGGGCAATGATGATGGCGGTGGGCTGTATTCAGGCCTTGCGCTGCAATAATAACACTTGTCCCGTAGGAGTCGCTACGCAGGATAAAGGCCTAGTGAGCGGCTTAGTGGTGGAAGATAAAGCAGAGCGCGTCAAAAGTTTTCATCACGCTACCGTGAAGAGTTTTGTTGAAATGGTGGCCGCAGCGGGCATCAAATCGTCCAAAGAAATCCAACGGATGCACATCAATCGACGGGTATTTATGGATACCATAAAGCGGTATGACCAAATCTATCCTTGTGTACCTGTCGGGAGCTTTTTGACGGAAGAAACTATTCCTGAACAATATAAAGAATTATTGGGCCGAGTAATGAAAAGTGCCTAGACACAACCTTTAAAGGCGCAATAGTTCAGTAAAAAATCAAAAACTGCGACGCCTCCGTATTCACACAGCAAACCTTCTTAGCCCATAGCTTCACTCCTTGCCAAATACATAACTTGCATTAATTAGAAAAAAACCCGTGTTTATTGAGTTTCTTTCTGTTTTTTTGCCAAAACGATGAGTGAACCATTGCTTGGTAAAAATAGAGTTAAGCCAAATTTAACAATTCTCTTTCATTATTTTAGCCAATTTCTTCGTTAAGATGGCAGCACAATGGCGCACAGTTTTAGAAAAAAGCCTAGTTTTGTGCCAAAATTGAACGAAATCAGCCTTTTATATGAAAAATTTAATAGTCATATTTTCTTTTATCTGCATTTTTAGTTTGTCCACGAGCACCGTACTACATGCTCAATTGGCAGATTCTGTGGGTTGGAAGGCCTTAGAAATGATGATTGTCAATGGAGACACGATCTATTTTGCGTCGCAGTTGGATGATGTTGTCGTGACTTCTCCCCGAAAATTTAAAGATAATCATGAGTATGCTTTATACTTACGCTATAAAAAATATGCAGCCAAAGTATATCCCTATGCCGTGGAAGCGGTCAAGCTTTATCGCCAGATGGAAGAAGCAACCAAAGGCAAACGTAAGCGCAAAAGAAAAAAATACATCCGTAAAACTCGCCGAGAGTACAAGCCAAAATACAAAAAAGAACTCAAAAATCTAACACGCACCCAAGGGATGATTTTGACAAAAATGATTGAAAAAGCCTTGGATAAGCCCATGTATGATGTCATTAAAGAAACACGTGGTGGAATTTCAGCGACCTTCTGGAATCTATCAGGCAAAACCTACGGCTATAAGCTAAAACAAAAATATGAAGTCGGACAAGATCATTTATTGGATATTGTCTTGAAAGACTTGGAAGTGAAGTATGAAGAGACCCCTAATTAGTAGGCTAGATTAGGCAGGGCAGTAAAACGAATTGAGATGCGAAAGCATCAAATACCGCTGCGTTAGCAACGTATAAAAATTTCTAAGAACTCCTGCGAAAACGGCATTACCGTTTTTCAATCTTCTTCAAGAGCTCTTCGGCATCATCATACTCTTCATCCTGTGCTTTAGCGAGCATAATTGAATTAAGTACTGCTTTTCTAGCTTTTTTCTTCTTTTTGATTTTAAAGTAGAGTTGCCCTAGTGTTAGGTTATTTTCCACATTGCTATCGAGCTTGATGGATTTTTTGACTAGTTTAATGGCTTTTTTAAGATACTTTTTTTTGTTGACGGCTTCAAAAAAGGTAATACCGACTTCATTTAACTCTTCTGCGTTTTTGCTAGGATATTTCTTGTAGTGGTTGATAGCCGATAGCGCATATTCTTTTCTCATTCCTTTTCGTCGGTAGTAAGTCATGCGAATTTTGGACGCTTCTAGTTCCCCTTTTTTACCTTTATATATCTTTCGATAAATATTTTGCAAATCTTGTAGTGTTACCTTCTCGTCATTCATTTTTCGCTCAAGGAGAGTTTGGATTTTTCTACCCACCTTGGCTGGGCCAAATTTGCGATAAAAAAGTTCCTTATTTTCCACTATATATTTAAAGGAAGGAGAATCTGCATTGACGACATTCTTAAAGATGATTTTTAGGACTTTGGGCTTAGACCAATCTTTTTTTGTTTTTAAGTACTCTTCGAGTACTGGGCCGTGTGATTGGTCATGCAGACTGTATCTCAAATTTAGATATTTCTCCAAAAAATCAGGGTTGCGATCTCCGATATTGTACCGCTCTTCCATGGCCGCTAGGCTCGACTTTGGATTGAGTGCTTTTTTAGCTTGTTTGATGAGTTTTTCTACGCTTTGATAGCCTGCTACTTTATGAACGAGCGTGCCTTCTGAGTCAATAAACAGCAAGGTTGGATAAGATTTTACCACATATTTTAGTCCTGTGGCAGGGCCTTCTCCTTTTTCCATGTCCATCTTCATGCTGATGAAGTGCTCATTAAAATATTTTCCAGCGGGACTTTTCGTAAATACATTTTGGGACATGGCTTTGCAGGGCCCACACCAAGTCGTATAAGCATCAATAAATACCAATTTTTGCTCTTTTTGCGCAAGCGAAAGAATCTCATCAAGCGTACCTTTCCGAAATTGGATGCCTTGGGCGTTGCTTATTTGAGAACAAAACAATGCGGAAAATAAAAGTAAAAAAAGTCTCATTTTTTTGATTTTGCGGCTTGAAAAGAAACATACCTAAAGAAAATAACTAGATTTTAGGGTTTTAGTTTCAAAAACTATTCTTTTACGAAAGTCATGTCAAATGGTTTTTCAACATGCGCTAATTTATAGCCCGCCCTTCGCAAGTTTTCGACGGCATTTTTGATGCGATTTAAATAATCAGAATCAATATTCTTAATAAAATTTTCATCAAACTCTACGCAGATTGCCCTAATGGGTATTTGCTTCGCGACGATGTCTTCCAATACTTCATATTCGGCACCTTCGATATCAATTTTGAGTAAGTCGATATGGTCATGCCCTAATTCGGACATGATGGTGGACAGGGGCTTCACTTTTGCGTCAAAATACTCGGATGTCTTATTCAAGTTCTTTACGGAATGAGAGATAAAATCTTTGTTCGATGGGACATAAAATTTTAGCGTCTCCTCCTTATTCCAAACGCCATAGTCCAAGAAATGAATTTTTTCAAAGGGGACATCGCTTGGATATTTGTATTTTTTTCCCTGCGTAAACATTTCTTTTCCCGCAAGGATACCTTTTTGGGTTTCTTCAAAATGAGCGATAGCGCCAGGAGTTGGGTCAAAAATAAAAATATTGGGTTGGTAGTTTTTGGCCATCTCTAAGTCAAAAGAGACATCGGTTCCCGCCCCAGCAAAATAACAAATAGCATCCGAATGAATAAGCCCTTTCGGGAAAAACCACCCGCCATAGTCGCTGCCGTGACGCTGCAAAGGCGTGTCAATATCCAGATGGAAAGAGTGCAGTTTTTCGCGAACTTTATTGTATTGTTTGGTTAAAAACCTGTACATGGTATTCGTGTTTTGTAACTGTTTAGGTATCCGCTAATTTTTGCCACAAAATGCCCTTTTTGCGCCTGT
>CAYTLX010000149.1:0-5901 GCA_964438645.1 uncultured Saprospiraceae bacterium
GAGCAGCCCCTGCCCTACCCGAAGGTAATCATTCTGATGATAAAAAACTTCCTGATAATCGGTATTATTTTTTTCGTCTTTGACTTGTTTACTAAAACTTGCGGCAAAATTTGTGGTAATTTTGGGGGCAATCTCCGTATCCCAAATATAGTAAGGACTAAAATCTTGTCCAATCTTATCTTTTTCCGCAAGGAGGGTGGCATCCGACTTGTACAACGTAAAATCAAAAGGAGCATATAAATCTCCATTGCGCCACACCTGACCTTCGGCAAATTCATACTTAAACCGTGCCGATCTAGGCATAAAAAAACCAATCAACAACATCACCACCAATGGTATCAAAACCTTAGCGACCTTGGGTATCTGTGCTGAAAATGCTTTTAATTTTTCTAACATATTACGAAGATAATTCATTTTTGGAGACTTGGCGGGGTTAGCATAGGAGATTTGCTCATTCTTCGCTTTATTTCTATTAAAATGCTATCCTTTACCCACCCATTTTACTTCTTCTACACCTAGGTCAAGGGCAATTTTACGCCCCAAAACAAACAAATAATCCGACAAACGATTGAGATATTGAATGTGGATGGCCGCCACCGTCTCGGCATGACTAAGGGCAACGGTTTCTCTTTCTGCTCGACGACAAACCGTCCTTGCAATATGCGCTAAAGATACCGTTGGATGCCCACCAGGAAGAATAAAAGCAGTCATTGCGGGCAATTCTTCCTCCATCTTATCAATGGATTGCTCCAAAAAAAGAATATCTGACTCATCCACAATCGGCAGTTTGTCCATCATGGCTGGAGTTGAAGCCAAATGCGAGCCGACATCAAATAATGTCTTTTGGACGGTCAATAATTCTTGGCGCTGGGTTTCATCGCCCAAAAAATCCCGTAAATGCCCAATATGTGCATTCAACTCATCAATCATCCCATAAGCGGAGATACGGATATGATCTTTGGGCAGTCTTTTGCCACCAAAAAGTCCTGTTTCGCCACCGTCACCTTTTTTTGTATAAATCTTAAAGCCCATACTCCATTTTTAAGCTGTCTAAAGCCGCGCAGCGACCCGAATTGGGTTAGGATTTGTTTTGTCTGTTTCCACCAAACCATCTCTTAAACGAATAATGCGGTGGGTATGTTCAGCGATATCGGGTTCGTGTGTCACAATAATGATGGTATTGCCTTCTTCGTGCAATCTTTCTAAGATGCCCATGATTTCGACGGAAGTTTTGGTGTCCAAATTTCCTGTTGGCTCATCCGCCAAGATGATTGCAGGATTATTGACTAAAGCCCTTGCGATGGCGACCCTTTGTCTTTGCCCACCCGATAACTCATTGGGTTTGTGTAAGATACGATCACCTAGCCCTACCTGTTCAAGTTTTTGTTTGGCAATTGCTAGTCGTTCGGTTTTGCTATATCCCGCATAGATGAGTGGCAAAGCGACATTTTCCAAAGAAGTCAATCGGGGAAGAAGATTGAAGGTCTGAAAGACAAATCCAATTTCTCTATTGCGTATGACGGCCATTTCGTCGTCCCCCATATTGCTTACATCTTGCCCATTGAGATAGTATTTGCCGCTAGAAGGGGTATCCAAGCATCCGATAAGATTCATGAATGTGGATTTGCCAGAGCCCGAAGGGCCCATTAGGGACACAAAGTCATTTTTGAAGATGGTGATGGATACATCACGCAAGGCATGGACTTTTTCAGAACCTAGGGTATAGGTTTTGCGCAAGTGTTCGGTTTGGATGATAGATTCTTCAATCATGGTAGATGGTTTGTTGCTTTCGCAATTTTTTTGTAACTGTTTAGGTAGGGCAAATTTTTGCCATAAAATGCCCTTTTTACGCCTGTTTTTGCTATTTTTTTATCACGTAGCGATGCTACGCTTCAAAAAAAATAGCTTCAACATACACAAAAATGCCTATTTTTTGCCTAAAAATAGGGACACCTAAACAGTTACATTTTTTTTAGTTTGGCTTGGCTAGGCTCAACCTCCCACCCTTTGCGTATCAAGTGAGTCGATTACTTCAAATCCAAGAACTTCTTAACGCTAAAAAAACCGTCTTTGGACTCGGGAGCGTTAGCTAAGGCATCTTTTTGCGCAAGCATCTCTCTAGGCGCATCTTCAGCTAAGGGACTTACGTCCAAATTCAAATAAACTAAAGGCTCGACCCCATCGGTATCTAATTCGTTGAGTTTGTCCACCATTTTAAGAATTTCATTGATGTCCTTCATCAAAATAGCTTGTTCATCTTGGTCTAGCTTTAACTTAGCCAGTTTTTCTAGTTTCAAAATTACGGATTCGTTGATAGGCATAGGCAAAAATTAGATAGGTAGTGTGATTTAATCGTCCAAAAATGAGCTTACTCCGAAAAGTCGTTGTAAACTATAGCAAAAAAGAGAAGCAAAACTTTATTTGGTTCAATCGTGCAATCTTGCAATTGTTCAACGGAAACTAGCGCTTGACTTGTTTCAACGGGCTAAAGCCCATTGTACTGGGAACCTACAGCATAAAATTTTGTGGGATCTCCAATCAAAAATGCATATTGACTTTTCAGCGTGGACTCAAAATTACATTTTTTTATTGACTTTAGCTCTATAATATCATTTCATAAAGGAAGAAATGAGTAATTTTGCGTCATCAAAAGGTTTTAGACCATCAAAAACGCACCATGAGCAAAATAGGCTTACTCAAACACGTAGCAATCGCTGGCAACATTGGAGCTGGCAAAACAACTCTTACGGGTCTTTTAGCCAAGCATTTTGGCTGGCAGGTACACTATGAAGATACCGAAACGAACCCCTACCTAGGGGATTTCTATGATGATATGAATCGCTGGTCTTTTAACCTACAAATCTTCTTTTTAAATAGCCGTTATCGCCAGATTGTAGATATCCAGAAGGGAGATCGCACTATTATTCAGGATCGGACTATCTATGAAGATGCCTTTATTTTTGCGCCAAACTTGCATGAGATGGGCTTGATGGATAAGCGAGATTTTGAAAATTATTTTGACCTTTTCAAAACGATGAGCGACCAAGTTCAGCCGCCAGATTTATTAATTTATCTTCAAGCGGATATTTCTACCCTTGTGGGTAATATCCAAAAACGGGGCCGGGACTACGAAGGAAGTATCAGTATTGACTATCTAAAGAAATTGAATGAGCGCTATAACCATTGGATTGATAGTTATGACATCGGTAACTTGTTGATTATCAAGACTGACAACTTAGATTTTGTGAATAAACAAGAAGACCTTGGCCATATCATTAATCAAGTAGAACGTGAGCTAAACGGACTATTTTAGCCTATTTGTAACTATTTAGATACCCGCAGATTTTTGCCACATAATGCCTATTTTCTGCCTAAAAATAGGAGAACCTAAACAGTTACGCCTATTTCTGGGTACTTTCGACCAATTCTTTTTCACTATTTGCACCATTGGTGCTATTGTCTGCAAAATAACTAAGCAGCTCCCGAATGGTCTTTTTCAAATCTTTTCTGTGGACAACCATGTCTAAAAAGCCATGTTCTAGTAGGTATTCAGAAGATTGAAAACCTTCTGGCAAATCCTTTTTGATGACATCCTTTATCACCCTTGGCCCTGCAAAACCAATCAAAGCATTGGGCTCGGCAATATTGATGTCCCCTAGCATGGCATAAGAAGCGGAAACACCACCTGTCGTAGGATCCGTCATCAACGAAAAGAAAGGAATGCGCGCTTTGGCTAGTTGGCTCAATTTTGCGGAAGTTTTAGCCATTTGCATCAATGAGAATGCCGATTCCATCATTCTGGCACCACCAGATTTTGATACAATCATCAAGGGCGTCTTATTTTCTATACAATAGTCGATGGCTCTAGCAATTTTTTCTCCGACAACGGAGCCCATAGACCCACCAATAAAGCGAAAATCCATCATAGCAGCGACTAAAGGAAATTTTCCTACCTTTCCCGAAACTACGGTAATTGCGTCAGAGAGCTGGGTGGTTTCCGTTGCTTTTTCTAGTCGATCTTTGTATGATTTTAGGTCGGTAAACTCCAAAAAATCGTAACTTTTCAAGTTCTCGAAAAGCTTCGTGGTTTCACTGCTAAAAAAGAGCTTGGTGTATTCGTTCGATCCAATAGGCAAGTGATAATCACATTTTGGACAAACATACAACTCTTTTTCTAACTCGGCATGAGTGAAAGTGCCCTTGCATTTTTTGCAATTAATCCACATCCCATCTGGAGCTTCTTTTTTACTACTTGTTGCCGTAGTAATTCCCTTCTTCAACCTATTGAACCAACCCATTTCATTCTATTTTTGGAAGCATCTACAACGCCCTTCCCTAGTAAAAACTATTTTCTAAACACAATCACTCCATCTTTCTTATAAAGCCAATTTGGTGAATGTTTATAAGAAAAACCGTCTGCAACTACAAAAGTAATAAAAAAAAACCAATTAAATGGTTAGTTTAATTGGTTTTTCAAAATTGCTCAACGGTTTCCGAAACCTTGAACAACTTCCTTAATAGAATAAAATCCATCACTGCCGATTATAACTTGGGTTTGGGCAAGCTTATTCTTGGAGCCAATTCTTGGATTGGCTCTGGCGCAGTGGTACACCGTTATACCGTTATACCGTTACACCGCATCATACCGTTCCCCATCAGCTATACTTAGGGCGTCCTTTGCTCCAATTTACCTTGTTAATTTTTCCTTTATCACCATATACTTGTTTAGATACGGCATTATAGGCGACTGCGGCTTCTTCGGCAGAGCTAAACATCCCAATATGTGATGATTTACCGTCAATGGAGATAACCGCACGATACCGTACGCCTTCCTTATAGACCCCCGTATATCCAGTATGGCTCGTTGTCTTTCGCTGTCTGCTCGCTTGAGCGCGCGAACGATAACAGAGATTTTCAAGGCGACAATCTAATTTATTATCGTTTTTAGCACCCACTAAATTCTCCTTATCCGTTTTTTGATCGGTCAAGAATTTTTCAGCGATTAATTTATGCAAATAAATGGTTTCGGTCAAATAACTACCGTCTTCGTTTTTCCAGACCTTTTGAAAAACTCCACACCCACTAGAATGCCGCCTTATGTTATTGATAAAGTCAACCTTCACTAGATAAGGGTCTGTTGTCAAAAATTCGTAAACAATTTCATCGAAAATCGCAACGTCATCTGAATTTTTTAGTTTTACTTTGTAAATCATCATTAAAGCTTTAAGTTTAGGGTAAAATACTTGCTCTATTCTATTTGTTCGATAACATTTGATTTGTTAAAAAACCGATACAAACAAGCAAGCTTAGTAATTACTAAGCGATATACAAATAACTAACGTTGCACCCCAAAGATACGTATTATTCTTAAACATGATACATTATTTTTAAAAAAATGAACAAAATGAACAAAAAACTGAATAAAATGAACAAAAAACAAAGCAAAAACAAAGATTTTACATACAGGTGCTATGATTTAGCCTATCAAGCTAACGGTCGGCAATCTCCCAATCCGATGGTCGGCGCTGTGATTACATACAATGATAGGATTATAGGAGAAGGCTTCCATCAGCGATATGGAACCAATCATGCAGAAATCAATGCCATCCATTCTGTCAAAGACCCTAGTCTGCTCAAAAAAGCAGCCATCTATGTAAGCCTAGAGCCCTGTTTTCATACAGGTAAGACGCCGCCTTGCGTCCAAAAAATCATCGAAAAGGAAATCAAGCAAGTACATATCAGCATCAAAGACATTAATCCTTTGACCGCTGGCAAATCCATTGAAATCCTAAAAAACAACCATTTCGATGTCCAAGAAGGTCTATTGGTAGAAAAAGGAAAAGAGTTAATTAGACACTTCACCACAAATATCGAAAAAAAGCGTCCCTATATCCTCCTTAA
>CAYTLX010000150.1:0-5889 GCA_964438645.1 uncultured Saprospiraceae bacterium
CTATGCGCTTTTTTGATTTTTATTTGTTATATTTGCGACTAGCTATCAAAACTGAATAAAAGTATTTTAAATCTTACGAGAAAACAAAAACCGTTTCTAGGTTTTTGAGAAACCTTTAAACATTACACTTTTTCTTAATATGTCAACGTTGTATCGACAATGTTCATAAAATAATACAGCTAAATGAAAAATCAAAGATATTTGTCCATCGTATTTGATACCATCATCAAACCACACGAAATACCTGCGTTTCGGGGAGCAATTGCTCAAAAAGTTGGTTTTGATAAAGACGTTTTCCATAATCACCGCTCTGATGGTTCTTTTTATTATCGTTATCCTTTAATTCAATACAAACAATTTGGAAGACATCCTGGCATTATTTGCTTGGATCATAGCATAGATGAGATTCATCATTTATTTTCAAAAAACAAAAATACTATATCTATTAGTGGTCGCAACATAGAGCTAAAAGTAAAGGAATTGACCCTAAAAACGCTGGAATTAGAATTAACTAAAAACCCAATTGAGTATAAAGTCAGTCGATGGATGGCATTAAGTCAAAAAAATCATGGTATTTTTTCACAAAAAAATACCATCGAAGATAAAATCGACATGTTGGAAAGAATCCTTTCTGGCAATATTTTGTCTTTCGCCAAAGGTATTGAATGGTGGCTAGCAGAGAGATTTAATCTCGAAATTCTCGAAGTCATTAATGAAAATTGGGTGCGAAATAAAAATACTAAAGTGAAGACCTTTGACCTAATTTTTCATACCAACATTACTCTACCCCCTTTTATTGGATTAGGAAAAGGTGCTAGTCGTGGATTTGGTGTCATTCATACTATCAATCAACCTGAACTCACTATATAAATCATTAATTATGAGCTACTTATACGGAGCTAGTGTACAAGGCATTCAAAACTTTATCTTTGAAACCAACAAGCTAAAAGAGATTGCTGGAGCTAGTGAACTGGTCGAGCAAATTGCGACCACAATGTTTAAAAGAATTGTTCCTGATTTTAATGTAAATCAACTCATTGTCGGAGCTGCTGGAAATATCAAATACATATTTGATAAAAAGGGTGATTGTGAAGAAGTGGTCAAGGAATTTCCCAAGGCAATTTTATCGCTTGCACCTAAAATAACTATCAGTCAAGCGGTAGTTGCGATGGATGGTGATTTGAAATATGATGACATCATATCATTGGAGAAGAAGTTGATTATCCAACGAAAAAAGCTTTTTTCCAGAAAGGAAATGGGGCTGATGGTTTCAGAAAGAGCCAGACGGACAGCTGGTGCGGGTACGCATCGTGTACAATATGGTAAAGATGCCGCTCCTGACAAGGAACTATTCGTTGCGGATACAGGGCAGTATTCAAAAATAATCTATGATGCAGACGGCAAAGAACATCTGCTACTAAAAAAGGTACTGGGTCAACGAGATACCTTACAAGTCGATGATTTTACAACAGATATAACCGAAATAATCAAAGAAAAGAGCAATCAGTGGCTCGCCATTGTTCACGCTGACGGCAACAATCTGGGCAAGATGATTCAGCAGATGGCTCAAAAACTCAAAGACGGTAACAAAAGCATTCAAGAAGCCTTTCGTACTTTTTCAGCTAAATTGGAAGAAGCGACCATCGCTGCGGTACAAGATGCCTTTTATACGACTATTATCCAAAAATTAGGGCAGAATTATAAGATTCCCATGCGTCCTGTAATCATTGGGGGAGATGATATTACGGTCATTATTCGGGGTGATTTTGCTATGGATTTTACCGAAAGGTATCTAAAGGCATTTCAGGAACAGACAAAGGAAAAACTAGCTACATTAGTGAGGGAATATGATTTAAATGACTTCAATGAAGGGCTAACTGCTTGTGCAGGAATTGCCTATATAAAACCTAAATATCCTTTTCACTATGGGGTTGACCTTGCGGAAAATCTATGCAGTCACTCTAAAAAAGTGGCTAAAGCCCTCAAAACGAATAATGTGCCTGCCTGTCTGACTTTTCATAAAGTACATTCTAGCTTTGTAACAGATTATCCCGAGATGGTTGCCACTGAATTGACTGCTCAGAATCCATCAAAAACGGTTTGTTTTAATTACGGGCCTTATTTCTTAGAAAACCACCATAACTACGCCACAATAGAGCAGCTGAAAGGATGGGTCAGAGAATTAGACAAAGCAGATGCTCCAGATGCACCCTTGCGGGAATGGCTGGCAAGCCTACATGAAAATCAAGGCATTGCGGATCAATTGCTTCAACGTATCTGCAATATTAATAGTAAATCTACAACCGCTAAATTGAAACTGAAGAGTGCTATTCTCGAAAGAGATACGATAAAAACACTTCAAGGCAAAGAAACAAAAAAAGAGTACGTAACCCATATTTTCGATGCAATTGCATTGGCAAACATAGAAAGCAAAAAATAATGAGCACACTAATCTATCAAATTGATTTTTTTGACTATTGGCATGCAGGCACGGGGCTTGTTTCGGGTGCCAACTCGGATGCTTCCGTACAGAAAGACAAGGAAGACCGACCATTTATCCCTGGTAAAACATTAAAAGGATTGCTCCGTGAAGCCGCAGAAACTCTACAAATCCTTGGAAACGAAAAAATAACGGATAATTTTATCAAGGAAGTTTTTGGGGAGCGAAATCTGGACAACGAAGAAACGAGCGGCACTAAACGATTAGAAAAGGAAGCAAAATCTTTCTTTTCTAATGCGACCCTTTCTGCCAACCTACAAGAAAAAATCAAAAAGAAAAACGCTAAATTCTTGTATCAACAAATTGCTTCTACTGCCATAGAAAAAAATGGACAAGCCAAGGATTACTCTTTACGTAGTGTCGAAGTAACTGTTCCACTTGTGCTGTATGCCTCCATTCATAATTTTGATAGAAATCATCAAGAAGCTATGAACGACTGTCTAAAATGGATAAAACGAATGGGCTTAAATCGAAATCGAGGACTTGGCAGATGCCAATTTAAATTCCATTCCTTTATAGATAAAAATCAAAACACATGAAACGTATCGCTTTTAAGTGCATCTTGCTAACCGATGTCGTTATTACATCTAACGCAGCTACGGAAGGGTTTCATAAATCCTTGGACTATATTCCTGGAGCTAAGTTTTTGGGGATTGTTGCTAGTATTTATTATAATGATAGCCAATCGGAGCAAAAGAAATTAGACTTATTTCATAACGGGACTGTCCGTTATGGGGATGCACATCCCCTAATTGATAATCAACGAAGCATGAAGATGCCGTTGCCTTATTTTTTCCCGAAAGGAGAAAGTGTAGAAGACACTATTTACTTGGATTTTAATTTGAATGATGATGCTCGGGAAAAATTAACCAATGAAGGAATCATTCTAAAACAAGCCAGAAGTGGCTATTTTACGGAAGGTAAAAAATACGCCAACCCCCAACAGGATTTTTCTATAAAATCCGCTTACGATAGTGAAAAAAGACGGGCGAAAGACCAACAAATGTATGGTTATTTTGGCCTTAAAAAAGGAACTGAATGGTGCTTTTATGTCGATTTTGATGATGAACAATATGTAAATGATGTCATCGGAGCCTTGTCTGGAGAACATCGGGTCGGTCGCTCAAGATCCGCTGAATATGGCTTGATGAAAATTAGCCAATCGGGAGTTATCCTACTGACTGGAAAAAAACTAACGGCAGGCCGAAACTACATTTATGCAGATAGCAATCTGTGTTTTTATAATCAATATTTGGAGACAACGGGTGAGCCCACAGAAAAAAACTTGGGACTGCCTGATGGTGCTACCATCAACTGGGAAAAATCACAGATACGTACCCGTATTTATCAAACTTGGAATCGAAAACGATTTAATCGGGATGCCGACCGAATAATTATCGAAAAAGGGTCTGTTTTTGCCATTGATATAGATGGTAATGACTCAATATCTTATACACATTTAGTCGGGAATCATCAAAGCGAAGGTTTTGGAAGCGTCCTATTAAACCCTAGTTTCCTTATGGAAACTGGCCCCAAATTGTCTTATTCTTTAGAAAAGAGTCAGGTTCAAGAGTCAGAGACAAGTCTTTCCAATGTAACCACTGGCGACGACGACAATGTCCTACTATCCTTTTTAGAACGTGCTGTAAATAAGGTCTCAACGGATGGAAAAATTGATGAACTTGCCAATGCGTTTATCCAAAAACACTGGAAAAGATACCAAGGAGATGTCTCTTCTAGTCAATGGGGGCAAGTCCGTAATTATGCCAACTGGGCAACGTCAAACTCTAATTTAGAGCAATTGCTTTTTGACCAAGAGATAGGCTTTTTCAATAGTGGACAAACGGAAAACATCTGGCGAAAAAAGGCCCGCAAGAAAACACTCAAAGACTATATTTTTGGAGGTGTAGATCATCCAGGCTTACCAAATGGCATTGATAAAATTAAATTTGTAAAAGTATTGGCTTCTGAAATGGCCAAAAAAGCTTCTCATCAAAAACAAAATGCGTAAATCATGATAAATACATATCGATATATTGCCAAAATAATCTTTGAAACAACTTCTGCACTTGCAGTAGGTTCTGGACAATCGGACTTAGATACTGACCGCTTAATTGCGAGAGATTTTAATGGTTTGCCGTACGTACCGGGTACTAGCCTAGCAGGTGTTGTTAGGCATGCCTATGAAGCCGCGGGAGAAGCCAATGATTTATTTGGATTTCAAGGCTTAAAGGAAAATGAAGGGACGGGCAGTCGCATCCTATTCAGTTCGGCACATTTAGTGGCACAAGACGGCTATACGGTTTTGGATGGGCTTCGAGATACGGATTTTAGTCAAGATTCTTTTTACAAAAATTTCTTAAAGTCAAACCTACCTGTTCGTGACCATGTAAGAATTACCGAATATGGCGTAGCCAAAGATAAAGGCAAATTTGATGAACAACTAGTCTATAAAGGCACACGTTTTGGGTTTGAGATGGAGTTGATTGGCACGGAAGGTGATGAAACAAACTGGAATAATCTGCTGGCGATATTAGCTCAAACTAATTTGCGTATCGGTGCGGGCACACGCAATGGCTTTGGAGCTATCAAAATCCATGATGTCAAAACAAAGACTTATATTTTGTCAAATTCAGCAGACTTGACCGCCTACTTAGATAAGACCAGTTCTTTAAATGATGACTGTGATGGTTTTAAATCCATGTCCCTTGCGGGAAAAGATGATGATGACTGGACATCCTACAAAGTTACGGTAACACCAGAAAATTTCTTTTTATTTGGAGCAGGTGTCGGAGATAAGGATGTGGACTTACGCCCTAAAACAGAAAAGGTGATTTGCTGGAAAACTGGTCAAGCTCAGTTTTCGGAAGAGCAGATATTGATTCCAGCGACTTCCGTCAAAGGGGCTATTGCACACCGCTTGGCTTTTCATTACAATAAACTTTGTCCCCCAAAATCACCTGAGCAGCAGACTATTTTTCCTGATACTTCTTTTGTGCAAACGGAAATTGATAACTATGACTTTGGAATCAACTTAAATGACTTAAAACCTAAACCATCTAAAGATAAAGCTTGGGATGAGGCAATAAAACGGATTAGGGGGATGAGCTTTGGTGATTTTAGCACTCGACTTCCCCAATGGAATACCTTTTCTACGCAAGTAGAGGAATCAAAAAAATTAGAAAAGAAAAATCCCATCAAACGCCCTGTTGGAGAAGATAATCCTGCTGTCAAATCATTATTTGGATATGCTAAACAGGAAGAAGGGAGCGAAAATAGCGGACAAATTGGACGGGTAATCATCTCAGATGTTTATAAGTCACCAAAGGCAGAGAAGATTTTTAGTCATGTGGCCATTGACCGTTTTACGGCTGGTGGAATTGATGGGG
>CAYTLX010000151.1:0-5822 GCA_964438645.1 uncultured Saprospiraceae bacterium
AGCTAGAACGCCTAAATTGACCAGGTGCTTCTATTGCCGATCGATGAAAAATCTTTACTATTTCCATGAGCAATAGAATGCCCCCATCGCTACGTACAACAACGTCTGCTATCTTCAAATCTTCGGCTCCACGTTGATTTTTTCTAGTCGCTTTTCCCGCAAGGGAAGCCACTAGCTTTTCGCTAAAAGGAATTTGATAAATCGTGCCACCTTGCCTTGCGTTTACACTAAATTTAAAAACCCCATTCACTCGATTAATACTTCTATTTGCATACAAACCCACTCCGAGCAGTTGATGATGAATTGGGTCATAGCTAAATTGATAATCTGCTACCAAAAACTTTGTCACTGGGACTCTGATTGTTTTTTCAGTGCTCTGGGTCTTCGTATGAATAATAAATTGGTGTTGTTTTAGCTTCGATTTTCGGTTATTAACTTCATAAGAAAAGAAAGCCTGACCATCATCTGTCAAAATCGGCTGAAAAAGATATTTTCGTCCTAAGTCTGAATCTAAGTCAAAATCATACGTCCATAGTTTTTTCAAATGCTTTACATCAAAGGCGATGGACTCGACATGCTTATTATTTTCTACATGGTAAATCAATATTTTTTGATTATTGGGGCTGTACTGAACAAGGGGGAATGGCGTGTTAAAACGGACGCCATAGTGCTTAACTACCACAGAATCAATTAGTTCTGCCGTTGCATCATAATGATGGATTTTCAAAAATACATGCCCTTTGCGCTTATATTGATAGAGTACATAAAATGAGTTTTCGCCACCAAAAGCATCCACTACTTCTGTACGGCGTCCATCCAGTTCTATTTTTTTATTCCAAGCTTTTTCCATATTTGCATTAAAGGCCTGAATAATAAAATCATTGCCTTTGTCACGAAGCATTAAATACTGGTCATTTTGCTTGCCCAATAAGTAAAAAGCGTAATCATCTCGGATAGATATTTTGTCCGAGACAAGGATGTCTTGCCCAAAAGAACTCCAACTAACGAGCAAAAAGAGAAAAAGAGAAAAATGACGCATATATCGGCTTTATATGGTGATGCTTGCGCAAAATACGGGATTTTTATAATATGGTTGTTGTTTTAAGGAATTTTAAGGGTTCTTGGGGGCTTAAGGGGGCTTGAGTTTACTACGATAAGGTACTTCCCTGATGGGCTAAAGCCCACCCTATGCAACAGGCAAAAAAAAAGCCATCGCACAAGTGCGATGGCTCATCTTAATAAAGATTAAGTCTTAGTATCTTCTATTGAAGTTACCACCGCCGCCTCCACGACGATCGTTTCTTTCTCTCGGTTCAGATTCTTTTACAACGATAGTTCTACCGTCCAAGTCAGTATCATCTAAAGCGTCGATAGCATTACGAGCCTCGTCATCGTTTGGCATCTCAACGAAGCCAAAACCTTTAGATTTTTGAGTAAATTTGTCCATAATGATCTTTACAGAATCAACCGCACCGAATTCTTCGAATGCGCTTTGTAAAGTGGACTCACGTGTGTCAAAGCTAAGCCTTGCAACAAAAATGTTCATAAAAAACAGTTTAAATAAAAAAAAAATTAAGTCATCGAGAAAATTCCTTCCGACTTATTGCAAAGTTAACCCCATATTAATCCTAATGTTTCTTTTTCTTTGATTTAATTGCCCATTAACAAAGAATTAGGATGTATTTGGCCAAAAAACACTAGAAATGAACACATTAACCAAAAAAATTATACTTTTACGCTAAAAATAATTGATTTGAGTAGCACTCAATACCCCATTTTGCACAAAAATATTGCGTCTGTCCAAAATACTTTGAGACAAAAGGAGGCTTCATGCACACAGTTGGTCAATAATTATCTCCAACAAATTGATAAGACCCAACATCTAAACGCCTACATCGAAGTCTTTTCAGATGAAGCCCTTGAGCAAGCAAAACACATTGATGAAAAACTGGCTCAAAATCAAAAACTCGGGCGTTTATTTGGTGTCGTCTTATCCATCAAGGATAACATCAGTTACCAAGGGCATCAACTTTCGGCGGGCTCCAAAATACTAAACGGTTACAAGGCGCTTTTTTCGGCAACGGCCATCCAGCGCCTTCTTGATGAAGATGCCATTATCATAGGTCGAACCAATTGCGATGAATTCGGCATGGGCTCTTCTAATGAAAATTCTTTTTACGGGCCTGTCAAAAACGGATTTGACGAAAGTCGAATACCTGGCGGCTCTTCGGGTGGGGCGGCTGTTTCGGTACAAACAGGTACTTGCTTAATCGCTTTAGGCACGGACACAGGTGGCTCCGTTCGCCAACCTGCTGCTTTTTGCGGACTATATGGTTTCAAGCCTAGTTATGGGCGCGTCTCTAGGCATGGCTTAGTGGCGTATGCTTCTTCTTTTGATCAATTAGGCTTCATCGCACATTGCCCCGAAGATATGGCCATTTTGATGCAAATCGTAGCGGGTAAGGATTCGTATGATGCGACATGTATGGCTTCGCCCCCACCCAATTATTTAGCCCCACCTAAGAAAAAGAAGTGGAAAGTCGCCTACTTTAAGGAAATTTTAGCGCAAGAAGGCCTGCATCCTGATATTAAGGCAGCCTATCGGTCCTATTTGGATGACCTTGCGGAAAAAGGGCACGAAGTGAATGCAGTCTCTTTTGAATACCTAGACTTTCTCATCCCTACCTATTATATACTGACTACGGCAGAAGCATCCACTAATCTGTCGAGATATGATGGAGTTAGATATGGCCATCGAGCTGAAAATGTTCAGAACCTAGAAGAAACTTATCAAAAAACACGGACAGAAGGCTTTGGATTAGAAGTAAAACGCCGCATTTTGCTAGGTACTTATGTGCTTAGTGCGGGGTATTATGACGCTTATTTTGCGCAAGCTCAAAAAAGTAGGCGCATCATTCAAAATAAATTAGTGGATATCCTTGCGGAAAATGACTTTATTTTACTTCCTGTTACCGCTAATTTCCCCCGAAAGATTGGCACAGATTCAAGTCCTGTCGAAGAATACTTATCTGACATATTCACCGTACTTGCCAACTTAACGGGTAATCCTTCTATCTCATTTCCAATAAATAATAATTTAGATAAAAAGCCAATATCTTTGCAGCTCATTTCGTTAAAGGGACTTGAAAGCACCCTGTTTCAGTGGTTTGCTCCGTCACATTAACGGTACATTTAAACAAGAATATTTGGTTATTATGGTTTTTAGCTCATATCTTTGCCTTTCAAAACTACCCAGAAACTTTCTGCTTTAAATAGCCTTCTGAATATTCCCCCTAACCCATTGAACACACATCTAACTTACACTATGAGACCTTTATCCCTTTTAGGCGCATTCCTAGTGAATATGCTTTTTATTGCCACCAGCTACGCACAAAAACCTGTTTTTGTCAATAGTATGCCTAGTGTATCTAAGGTGGTACGCTCCTATAATGTCAATGACATTAAGGCGGATCTAAAAGACATGAAATCCGTTGTGCCACTAAAGCCAACAGGCTCTGTGCAACGCATCATCCACCGATACTTATACGAAAATCGCTATCAGACCGAAGAGATGATAGGTCGTGCTTACTTGTATTTTCCTATTTTTGAGAAATTACTTTCTGAAAATGATGCTCCCGAAGAGCTCAAGTATCTTGCGGTCATCGAGTCTTCCTTGCGCCCTACGGCTACATCTCGAGTGGGTGCTCGGGGTATTTGGCAATTTATGCCCGCTACGGCTCGTGAATACGGATTGCGTATCGATGATATTATTGATGAG
The DNA here is from genome assembly GCA_964438645.1 of uncultured Saprospiraceae bacterium. GTDB lineage: Bacteria > Bacteroidota > Bacteroidia > Chitinophagales > Saprospiraceae > HyVt-613. Next base: position 3,779 of record CAYTLX010000151.1, read on the forward strand.
CGTCTAGACCCCGAAAAATCGACATTAGCGGCCATAGAATATTTGAAGCGTGGAAATAAGCGCTTTAAAAGCTGGACGTTAGCTTTAGCTGCGTATAATAGTGGGGGCGGCAGAGTCAACCGTGCGGTTAGACGTTCACATTCTAAGAATTTCTGGAAGCTCAAGCGCTTTCTGCCCAAAGAAACCCGTAGTTATGTACCTGCGTTTATTGCTGCTAGTTACGTCTTAAATCACTATCAAGAATATGGTTTAGACCCCGTTTTTCCACAAAGGGATATGTATCTAAAAACTAAGATTCAAATAGATGAATCGTTTACTTTTGAGAAATTGGCCGAAGTCATTGGCGTAGATGAGTCTATTCTTTATGCCCTAAACCCATCCTATCTTCGGGGTATCGTACCTTCTAATTCAAGCATTTACATTCCTGAAAGAGTGTATCCCTACGTAAAAGATTATTTTAACCTAAAGTCGGAGCAAGACGTCATGGTGAATACTTCTTTTATTAAGAAAATTCATTACGTTGCCGAAAAAGAATCTCTTTGGACGATTGCTCAAATGTATCATTGTACGCCACAAGCCATTATGGAGTGGAATACCATGGAGTCAATGAATACGGCTCAAGGTCAAGCGTTGATCATTTATCAACCACAGCTAGACAATTCAAAACCCATGACCTATTCTTTTCCGACCAAAAGGTTGATGACGGTCGATGTAGTAGAAAAGCTACCTACTTTGCCGAGCCAAGTAAAGATTGAGCAAAAGGAAGAACCGCTAGCTGGAGACCCGACGGCTTCGAGAAAGCGCCGCACAAAATTAAAAAAATATACCATCAGAAAAACCACTTCTCTTTATGAAATGTCTATATGGCTAGGAGTAAGCTTGGATGAACTGATTGAAATGAACAAGGAATTGGTGAAGTCTAATCGCCTTAGCCCTGGTACTATTATTAGAGTACCTGGCAATTAATTTCCTTTTGTAAAGTGCTTGAGCATGATGATTTCTTGGCCATTTAGGTGGCGAAACCAACCACGCTTTAAGTCCTTTTTGGTTAGGCCCGCAAAATACACCCTGTCTAGCTTAACTACTTCGTAGTTTAATTGCTCAAAAATACGTCGGATGATTCGATTCCATCCTATATGGATTTCAATCCCGACGATATTTTTGGGCTTTTCTTCTAAATAGGAGACCCCATCCACCATGGCGATGCCTTCTTCTAATCGGATGCCTTTTTTGATTTTTGCCAAATCTTTTTCCGTAAGGGGCTTGTCTAAGGTGGCATGATATATCTTGCGCACTTGGCTCGAAGGATGACTTAGGCTATGTGCCAAATCTCCGTCATTGGTCAATAACAGAAGCCCCGTAGTGGCTCGATCTAGCCGACCTACAGGAAATATACGCTGCGGTACCTTGTCGCCTATCAAATCCAAAACCGTACGTCTGCCTTTTTCGTCACTAGCCGTAGTGATGGTATTTTTGGGTTTGTTCATCAGGAGATAAACCTTGTCTAATTGTGGAATCAGTTTTTTGCCTGCGTATTCAACGACATCGTCCTTGGTTACTTCAAAACCTGGATTGATATTAATCTCTCCATTGACTTTTACCTTACCGTCTTTAACGAGTTCGGCTGCTTTTCGGCGGGAGCAAATACCTGACATAGCCACATATTTATTCAATCTAGTTTTGTCTGCAAGGACTTGCGTCGAAATGACTGGTTTATTCAATTTGTTAAAATCCTTACCCGGTCTTTTCTTCTTCTTTCTAACTTGATTTTTTTGTCCTCTATGAAATTTTTTCTTGGCCATACTGCAAAGGTACTGTCATTTAACGACATAATGTCTCTAATACCTGAAAATCAGTTGAGAGTTGAGCGCTTCGCTGGTTGAGCCGCTGCGCTAGTTGAGTCGCTTGTCCTACGGACTTCGCTGGTTGAGCCGCTACGCTGGTTGAGTCGCTTGTCCTACGGACTTCGCTGGTTGAGCCGCTGCGCTGGTTGAGTCGCTTGTCCTACGGACTTCGCTGGTTGAGCCGCTGCGCTGGTTGAGTC
>CAYTLX010000152.1:0-5821 GCA_964438645.1 uncultured Saprospiraceae bacterium
CTTCTACTGTTGTAAAAGTTGATAAGTATGACCTTCCGGAAAGTGATTCTAAGACGGTGGCTCCCGTAAATATTACGGTGGGTATCAAAAAAGACAATACTTGGGAGTTTAATGGGCAGAAAATCAAATCTTCTCAATTGAAAAGCAAAGTGAGAAAGGCGTTGCGTGCGCAAACAGACCAAAAAGGTGCGACCATTACTATTGCCGCCGAAAAAGGTGTCCCTTTTAAAAAAGTAATGAAGGTGATGGAAGTCGCCAATGCCCTAAAAATGCGTGCCATTATAGCTACTAAAGAAGTGCCAAAATAACCACCATGGGACTAAAGAAAAGATCAAAAATAGAACCTACTTTCAGCATGTCGTCCTTGACGGATATTATCTTTTTGCTGTTAATCTTCTTTATGCTGACTTCTAGCTTGGTGACGCCCAATGCCTTGAATTTGAAGCTACCAGGTCATGAAAGTACGGCTGTTTCTACCGATGAGAGCAAAGTACCTGAAATTACGATTTCTAGTAGGGGCACTTATCGCTACGATGGCTCCAGAGCCACTTTAAGCCGTGTATCCCAGAAGTTACAAAGGCTTTCGCGAAAGCGGAAACCCCTAATAACTATCGCCCCAGATAAGAATGCACCTGTGGAAAGCGTTGTAGCAATCATGAGCCTTGCCATGCAATACCATATTCAAACGATAATGGCTGCGGAAACCGACTAAGTTTGTTAACAATCCTATAATTCAGGTGGCATACCCACCAAAATCAACCATTTAGGAGTCTTAACCGTATCTATATTGACCATAACCCATAATATTTGAGCCATGAGTGATATTCAAGAAAAAGATAAACAACGAAGCAAAGTCGTGAGTGGAGTAATTCACTTAGGGATTATTATCTTGTTGATAATGCCTTTTTTGACCTTCCCTACCCCACCACCAGGTCAGGAAGGAGTTATGGTCTCTTTTGGAGAACCTGATATAGGACAGGGCGATGACCGTCCTGTGACCCAAGACGAAGACCCTGAGCTCATGGATCCTACACCACCAACGACCACCGAAACTGAAGTGGTCGAAGAAGTTGTAGAAGAAACACAGCCTGACCCAGAGCCAGAACCCGTCAAAACGCCTACCAAACCCAAAAAGGTCACTAAACCACAAAAGAAAGTATTGACTTCTGCGGAAAAGGCGGCAATTGTTCGCAAGAAACAAAAAGCGGAACAAAAGAGACGCCAAAAGGCCGAAGCCGATGCTAAAGCCGCAGAAGAAGCCAGAAAAAGAAAGCAGGCCGAAGCAAAGAAAAAAGCAGCGGCAGCGGCAGCAGCCAAGAAAGCAGCCGATTTAAAAGCCGCTAAGGACAAATTGGGCGGCGTTTTTAACAAGAATAAAGGAACAGGCCAAGGTAGTACGGGCAAGCCAGGCAGCCAAGGGCTTCCTAATGGAGATCCCAATGCGACAAAAGTGGGTTTTGGGGGCGGTAAAGTAGGTGGCGGACTTGGTGACCGTGGTGTTTTGGGCGCTCCTAAAGTGCGTAACACAACCAATAAATCAGGACGTGTAACCATTAAAGTTTGTGTCAATAGCTCTGGACGAGTGGTCTCGGCCGAATTTACTCAAAAAGGCTCTAATACGACCAATGCAAAATTGATTGCTATCGCTAAAAGAAACGCCAAAGGTTTTAAATTTACGAAAGGCGGCCCTAGCAAGCAATGTGGGACGATTTCTTATAACTTTAAGTTTAAGAATTAACGGATCAACGAACTGAACCTAAAAAAAACGTAACTGCTTAGATAGCCGCAAATTTTGGCCATAAAATGCCTATTTTCTGTCTAAAAATAGGGGCACAGTTATAAAAAAACCAAAGCAAACATGCTTTGGTTTTTTTATGTACAGATGTAGATAATCAAATCTATTATTGAACCACGACTCTCTTGCTGACAATTTTTCCATCTAGCACGATTTGAACAAAATAAATGCCTTTATTCAATTGATTTGCATCAAATGGTAAAATCGCTCTGTTGGACAGTTTCCCAAAACGCTTTGTTTGGACTACTTGCCCCATTGAATTAAGTACAATCATCTCTACATTGGCTGGAGACTTTAAGTCCAAAAATAGATTAGTTGTACCCGTGATGGGATTAGGATAAACTTCAATTGCACTTTCCTGGGTCGCTACATAATTATCTGCCAAGACAAAATTCATCGCTTCTTCAAAACTTTGCTTGTTGGCATTAACGACATGCCCCGTATTGTCAATTAATAGCGTAACAATATTTAAATTGGCAATGTCATAGTCACTAGGTATGGTATAAGAAGGCATGGCGTAAACGAAAATATCTCCATTTTGGGGATTAGCGGGCAAGCTATTAGGCGCACCTGCAAACGGGCTAATTAGGGCGCGTCCAACATGGTTATATTCCATTTGTGCCGCTGGTACTGTGCTAGGCAAGTTCTCGTATCCGCCCATTGTTCCATTTCCACCGCCTGCATAGGCATTTTTTTGTGCATACCCAGATGTGGTGCCAGTGACATGATCTTCCGTCAAAATGACAGCTAATTTAAATTGTTCCATTGTATCCTGCAAAAACTCTGCTTGAGATGATACAGATAGGAGTCTTGTCGTCTCGTCAAAGGTAATACCACTACTCACTTTGGCGACGGGATTTTTACCAATTCCATTAAAAAATTGAACCTCTACATCGGTCAAGGAACCAAAGCCAAATGGGGCTAATCGCTCTCTAGCCATACTAGGATAACTTGAATACCCAACGCTGCTTGCATAATTAGGTACTTCCATTGGATCTCCAGTAGGATTGCCTACATGTACGGCTATTCCTACAAAATAATCTGGATATCTTTCTTCCATAGCATCCATAAATACTGCACCACGGGGACACCATTGGCACCAAGTACCTGTGCCTTCTTCAATCAGTACCCTTTTGTTTGGAACTGTCTTTATAGCACCAAGGACAAAATTTAATTTATTATCCGTAGTGTCTGCTTCGACTCCACCGTTAACATTCGAAATAGCTACTGAATAAAAACTATTGCCTTGTGGCAAAAGTCCAATAATCGATGATAAATCCACAGAATACTCATCCAAAGACGCTATGTTCAAATTGCTGAAGGCTTCAGAACTAATACCTGATGCACCAGAGACAGCTAAATCAAAACTCGTAATCGGTTCCGTGCCTGTATTCCTAACGACCAATCCTACTTCGGGCAGCTCTGAAGTTAAGTACGACGATCTTTTACGGATAGAATTTAATCGACCATTTAAGCTAGCCAAAGCAGGAGTATCCTGATTATATTCATAAGACACATCGTCAAGATAAAATTTATCGAAACCATCACGGGCATAAAAATCAATAGAAGCCATTGTATTGACATCATTTTTAAAACTGCCCACATACTCATCATCTAAATACACCGTCCATATATTATGGCTTATGTCCACATTCAGATGAAATTTTACCCAAGCATCTTGGTTGAAATGCCCAATAACAGGCCTGTGATCTATAAAAAAGGTTCCACTAATACCGAAAAAGAACTGCTGGGTAAATTTTTGACCAGGAGTAGTCGTCCCTTGTATATTAAAATAAGCACCGTTAGATTCAGCCATATACATATACGTCACTAAATCAAAAGAGCCCGTAGTGTACTTTTGACCAAAAGGCAGAATAATATCTGCGGGGCCTCCACCACTAGCACCCACAAATTTTAGGGATTTTGTACCCGAATGAGCCTGATCGGTCGAAACGGGTGTGTCTTCCCCAGCCACGCCCCCTGACCAGGTCGTCCAAGTACTTGACGAAGCGGCAATCTTATCCCCATCAGCATAAGACTCAAAATCTTCTGTAAAAGTTTGGGCACTCAGGAAACTAGCCATGGTGACCATTACCAAAATAAGTAATTCTTTTTTCATTTTTTTTAATTTAGCAGGTTGAAATAATAGCTCAGTAACTTTTCATTGAAAAATATAGACTTTAGTTGGTCAACTCTACTATAAATATAACCAGCTCATAATCGATATTTAGGCTTTTTTAATTGCACAAGCCCCAAACTTACTGAGAGTTATTACCGAATAATTTTTCATATATTTTATGAAAATTATTCGGAATGCTACAAAGATAGCTTAATTTGTTTAGCTTTTATATCCTTGAAGCTAATTTCAATTGGAGACCTATGCTTGGAAAGCTACAAGCTTAGCAAGTATTCAAAAATGACCATTCGATCTAGGATGCTAGGATTAGTAAGCCCGTGCGTGATTCTCTGGGCGCAGTTTTTTACTAACAAGAAAAAGTGGATTCTAGCTCCGAAGGTGCTACTTCAACAACTCAATGATCCCAGCAATACCTTGTCCACCCCCCACACAGGCGGTTACAATCCCATATTTTTTGTCACGCATACGGAGTTCGTTGATGATTTGAGTGGTTAATTTTGCCCCTGTACAACCTAAAGGGTGACCTAAGGCAATCGCCCCGCCATTGACATTGACGATATCAGGATCAAGCCCTAATTCATTGATTACCGCAAGGGATTGGGTGGCGAAAGCTTCATTTAACTCAAACAAGTCAATGTCGTTTAGCTTCATCCCTGCTTGTTTTAAGGCTTTTGGGACGGCTGCAATTGGTCCTATCCCCATATACAAAGGATCAACTCCAGCCACGGCCGAAGTAACCAGTCGTGCGATTGGCTCCACATTCAATTGTTTGACCATTTCTTCGCTCATCACCAAAGTAAAAGAAGCACCATCGGACGTTTGGGAAGAATTACCAGCCGTTGCGACGCCATTTTTGGCAAAAACAGGTCTTAGCCTAGCCAAACCTTCCATAGAAGTTCCACGTCGTACCCCTTCATCGGTGTCCATAACAAATTCTCGCTCTTTGCGAACGCCATTTTCTACCCATACTTCTTTGACCGTAATCGGGACAATTTGACTCTTAAAACGTCCCGTATCAATGGCGTTGGCAGCTCTTTGGTGAGACCTTACGGCAAATTCATCAGACATCTCACGAGTGATGCCATATTTTCGGGCAACCGCTTCCGCAGTCACCCCCATACTGACAATATAATCTGGATTAGTAGTCGCAACTTCATAACTTGGAGCAAACTTATAACCAGCCATGGGAATCATACTCATACTCTCCGCACCACCAGCCACAAAAATATGTCCCATACCCGCTTTTATCTTACCGACAGCCATTGCTATCGTCTCTAGACCTGAAGCACAATATCGGTTTACGGTCACCCCAGGTACATCCTGCCCTAACGCTCGTAGGGAAATCTGCCGCCCCATTTGGAGTCCTTGCTCCCCTTCGGGATTGGCACAACCCACAAAAACATCATCCACCAATGAAGGATCTAGTTGGGGAGTGTCATTCGCAATATGCTGAATCACCTTAATGGCTAAATCATCCGAGCGATAATTTTTAAAACTACCTTTATTGGCTTTTCCGACTGCTGTTCTGTAGGCCTTAACGATGTATGCTTCCATAATTCTTGCAAATTTTTATTTGAATGGGCAAGTTAGGAATTTTTAGCCATGTAGGCTAGGTTTTTAAGACTCTTTTTTGCAGATTGATACAAGAAACTAGCAATGTTCAACAGAAGTTCTTTTCGGAGTGGACTCAAAGATGGAACAATTGAGCAATTCCCATTCTTCCAAAGGATGACGCAAAATTTACTATTTAACGCTTTTACCAACTCCTTCTTATTCCCCTTACAAGCGGGAACGGTTTGGCAAATAGTAAATTTTGCTCGCGTCTTGTTAATTTGTAACTGTTTAGGTGCCCCTATTTTTAGGCAGAAAATAGGTATTTTTGTGTATGT